>NZ_JAKEVJ010000033.1:0-60528 GCF_022398425.1 Shewanella sp. Isolate7
TTTTTGTTACAGAAGATAAACAGCGCATCCCGGAACGGATTCAATTCCATCTGTTGCTCGACCACGACTATCAAGCCATTGATGGATTTACGGAAGTCGACATTATCCAGATAAAGATAAATGTCAGAAGGCTGAACGAACATCTTCATTCGTTCAGCGCCTTCATCAGGCTAGCCAGCCAGTGCAGATTAACGTCCGCTGGTACACTCAATGCTGAAGATGCGTGCTTCAGCACGAATGTCTGAGTGACATCTTCTACTTGCGACTCAAAGGTGGTGACTTCGCGCTTAACGTGAACAAATTTATTGTTGGTTCGCTGAAGCCTGATGTCACTGCGTCTGGCGTAAAATGTTTGGATATTAATCTGATGCTGACGGCAAAACGCCACCGCCGATAATCCGCTTTGTTCCTGGCGGTCGAAAAGATCCAGCCAGGTATTTACATCTCGTCGTTGATGCCGCATGGGTATTCTCCTTAGTAAAAGGAGCACTATGCAGTAGCAGCATCAGTTTTTGAATGTGGGGATCACCGGACGGTTACGCAACATCTGAGTGAGTTAGCCCATAGAAATTGCTAACTGAAATCTGCGCCCATAAAAAAACGCCCCGTAGGGCGTTTTTTTTGCAGAACTTGCTAAGCACTTAGCCAGCTTTAGAAGTTTGCTGATTTAGGCGCGCGTGGGAATGGGATCACGTCGCGGATGTTCGATACGCCGGTCACGTAAGAGACCAGACGCTCGAAGCCCAGGCCGAAGCCTGAGTGTGGCACAGTGCCGTAACGGCGCAGGTCACGATACCACCAGTAATCTTCCTTGTTCAGGCCCATCTCGTCCAGACGGGTATCTAGCACGTCCAGACGCTCTTCACGCTGGGCACCACCGATGATCTCACCGATGCCAGGAGCCAGTACGTCCATGGCCGCTACTGTCTTGCCATCTTCGTTGAGACGCATGTAGAAGGCTTTGATATCTTTTGGATAGTTCTTCACGACCACAGGTGCCTTGAAGTGCTCTTCCGCCAGGTAGCGCTCATGCTCAGATTGCAGATCGATACCCCATTCGACGTCAAATTCGAACTTCTTGCCACAGGCCTTGAGGATCTCAATGGCGTCAGTGTAATCCACCTGAGCGAAATCGCTGTTAACGAAGTTTTCAAGACGCTCGATAACCGTCTTGTCGACGCGCTGGGCGAAGAACTCTAGATCGTCACGACGCTCGTTAAGCACGGCGCGGAAACAGTACTTCAGCATACGCTCGGCAAGACCGGCAACATCGTTCAGATCGGCGAAGGCCACTTCCGGCTCAACCATCCAGAATTCTGCCAGGTGGCGACTGGTGTTTGAGTTTTCGGCGCGGAAGGTCGGGCCAAAGGTGTAGATCTTAGATAGCGCACAGGCGTAGGTCTCGCCGTTTAGCTGACCCGATACCGTCAGGAAAGATTCCTTACCGAAGAAGTCTTCGCTGAAATCGACCTTACCCTCGTCGGTACGTGGCAGGTTTTCCAGATCCAGTGTCGACACGCGGAACATCTCACCGGCACCTTCACAGTCAGAAGCCGTGATCAGTGGGGTAGACACCCAGATGAAGCCTTCTTCGTTGTAGAAGTTGTGGATCGCGTGAGACAGACAGTTACGTATGCGAGCGACCGCGCCGATGATGTTAGTACGAGGACGCAGGTGAGCCAGTTCGCGTAGATACTCGATAGAGTGACGCTTGGCCGCCATAGGATAGGTATCAGGATCTTCAACCCAGCCTGTGACTTCAACCTTAGTCACCTGCATCTCAAATGCCTGGCCTTTACCTGGGCTTTCAACCAGTTCACCCGTCATCACGACAGAACAACCGGCCGTGAGGCGTAGGATTTCGTCGTTATAATTGTCTAAGCTATTTGGCACAACGCCCTGAATGGGATCAAAACAGGAACCATCATATACGGCAAGAAAAGAGATGCCGGCCTTGGAATCTCGGCGAGTTCTTACCCAACCGCGTACGGTAACTTGCGAACCAACCGCAAAATCACCTTTAAATACAGAAGCGACAGATGCAATGCTCATTGTTGCTTAGTTCTCCAACGAAACGTTTTATTAAAAATTTTGGAGGTTTATATTACCTTGCTGGTGGCTTTTCTCAAGGGAAAAACAGCAGATAGATTGGCCTAAAGGCAAATAAAATGGGCATTTCAGCCAAGGCAGGCTTAAGCGCCATAAAAAAGCGGCCTTAATCTGCTGCTTATCCGCTGATGGTGTTAGGCTGGAAAGCTTGTTATGCTTAAAATATGGCCAGTTAATTCAGTGGGCTAAATGAAAAAAGTCAAAATTTTCCAGATGTTTTTAGGCACCTTGTCGATCTTAGGTTGGTCCCTGGCCGTGTATGCATTATTGCTGTTTGGAAAGGCCAGGCCGGATCGCGCCGTGGGTTACTTTCTCAGTAAGGGGGCGAGCGTGCGTCTCACCTGGGATCCCACCATCACCCTGAGGCTAGAGTATGTGATCTGGAGCTGCGCCGCCATCAGCCTGATTAACCTGGCCTTTAACTTTTATGTGGCTCATCACAGCCGCATGGGCTACTGGTTTAATATCCCACTTCTGCTGTTAACCTCGACCGCCGCGGGGCTCTACCTTAAGTTTTTTGTTTAGCGCTTTAGCCTGCCAGACTCCACTTTGAGTTATAAATCCGGAGAGGGTTTGATTGAGCTTGGCTTAGGGAAGGTGCGTTACAGTTCTTGCGAAGGACTAGGGCCATTCGCTGCAAACTGTGCCTTGCATCTATCCACTTTAAGCACTCGCAGAGCAAGCACGGGACTTATTCGCACCTTCCTTAGGTTTAAAGAGGAAAAGTCATTCTAGACTGGTCGCTTGAAGACTTATGGTTTTAGCGCGGGTCACCTATCTGGCGACAGAGTCTGTCTATCATGGCGGCGGTGGCGCCCCAGATGAAATAGTCGCCGTAGGGAATGAAGTAGACGGGATAATGTACGCCGCGGCGGGAGAACTGTTTCTGAATACGATTGGCGGGATCTAGAAGGAAGCTTAGGGGTACGCTAAACAGCTCATCTACCTCGCCAGGATCGAGCACAGGCTCAAAGGCTTCTCTCACCACGCCGATGATCGGTGCGATGGCAAAGCCGGTGAGGGTGTTAAACATGGGATATTGGCCAAGGATTTCGACATTGTCGCGCGGTAGGGCGATCTCCTCGAACGCCTCACGCAGCGCGGTATCGGCGTAACTCTCATCACTCTCCTCAACCTTGCCGCCGGGAAAGCTAATCTGCCCAGGGTGGGCTCTGAGATGAGTGGGCCTGCGCGTTAGTAGCAGCTCAAGCTGCCCGCTTTGTACAATCAGGGGGACGAGTACGGCGGCCTGTCGCAGGGTGCGATGGATCTGCGGCCCTGTGTCTGTGGGCAGTTGGTGCAGAGCGTAGCGCCGTTTGAACTCGTCCAGTGTCATAATTGCCTAATTACTTGTCAGTTACTCAGTATGGGGAGGATCTTACTCACCTTATCATAACTTTCCTGATATTCGGCATCGACCCGAGAGTCAGCCACTATGCCGCCGCCCGCCCAGCAGTAGAGGTGAGGGGGCTCGGCCACCAGGGTACGTATGGTGATGCTGGTGTCCATCTGTCTGTCCTGGCTGATGTAGCCGATGGAGCCACAGTAGAGGCTGCGACGCGATGGTTCCAGTTCTTCGATGATCTCCATGGCGCGGATCTTAGGCGCGCCCGTGATAGAGCCACCGGGAAACGCTGCCCTGAGCAGATCGCAGGGGGTGTTGGGTGCCGCCAGTGTTGCGGTTACCGTGCTCACCAGGTGGTGCACCGCCGGGAAGCTCTCGATAGCAAACAGATGGGGCACGCGCACGCTGCCTGGGCTGGCCACCTTGCCTATATCGTTGCGCAGCAGATCCACTATCATCAGGTTCTCGGCGCGATCTTTCTCTGAGGCGGCCAGCATTGCGGCCGCTGCTTTATCTGCCTCGATATCGCTCGCTCTGGCCATGGTGCCCTTGATGGGTTTGGTCTCTATCGCGTCGCCGTTTAACTTGATAAAGCGCTCCGGGGAGATGGAGAGAATGGCGTGTTGCTCCAGACGGATAAAGGCAGAGAAGGGCGCCTTGTTGCTGGCCCTGAGTTTCAGATAGGCCTGCCACTCGTCGCCGCGATACTCGGCCTCGAAGCGCTGGGTCAGGTTGATCTGGTAACAGTCGCCGCTGTGCAGGTACTCCTGCACGCGATCAAATTTGTCTCGGTACTCATCTTTGGTGATCTGCGCCTGCCAGTCACGGCTCAGTGAAAATGTTGCTTTGTTAACTGCTTTGTCGCCTTGTCTATGGGCGCCTAGTCGCGACTCGATGTCCGCCAGGCGCGATTTTAGTGCCGCCTCGCCGTGATAGTGCACCAGAGACCATGTCTGGCTCTGGTAGCAAAATAGCAGCGCCCAGTCATAGAGGCCGACATTCATCTCGGGCAGGCTGATATCCTTGGCGGCGGTGGCGGGTAGCTTCTCGATGCGCCGACCCAGGTCATAGCTAAAGGTGCCCAGAGCGCCGCCACTGAAGGGAAGCTCGCATCTATGCTGCACCGGGAAATAAGCCGCTATCGCCGCCTGTAATATCGAAAAGGGATCTGTCTTGCTGCTCGTCTCTTGGGGATAGTCAGTTGCTGGGGTTTGGTTATCCCCAGCAGGGCGCAGATGCCTTGTCTGGGTCACACCCTCTTGACTGGTGATGGTGGCTAAGGGATCGAAGCTGATGATGTCGTACTTTGCGTCACAATGATCGCTACCAGCAGAGTCAAGCAGTATGGCCCTGGGTAGGTGAGCAAAGCAGCCAAATACCTCTGTGGTGGAGAGTTGCCAGTCTAACTTTTGTACCCTAACGCCTTGAGTCGACGAAAAATCCATCGATAACCCTTATCTAAAATGTGATGTTTCCCTAAAAGTCGCGAAAGAGTATCATATTGTGAATGGATTCAAAAAAAATACGCGACCCTGCAAAAGGGCGGTGAATAACCAAACTGTGAGTAAGGAAATGTCTGTGACTATAGAACAGCCCATCATCAAGCAAGCGGACCTCATCGAGAGTGTCGCCGACGCGCTACAATATATCTCTTATTACCACCCTAAAGATTTCGTTGACGCCATGGCCGAGGCCTATGAGCGTGAAGAGAGTGCGGCGGCTAAAGACGCTATCGCGCAGATCTTGATCAACTCGCGCATGTCTGCCGAAGGCAAGCGTCCGCTGTGTCAGGACACGGGTATCGTGACCTGTTTCGTTAAGATCGGCATGGGCGTCAAGTGGGATAAGACAGACATGACGGTGCAGCAGATGGTGGATGAAGGAGTTAGACGCGCCTACACCAACCCCGACAACCCGCTACGCGCCTCTATCGTTGCCGACCCTGCCGGTGGCCGTAAGAACACCAAAGACAACACCCCGTCTGTGGTACATGTCGAGATGGTGCCGGGTAACCATGTCGAAGTAGCCATTGCCGCCAAGGGTGGTGGATCGGAAAATAAATCTAAGATGGTGATGCTAAACCCATCTGACGATATCGCCGAGTGGGTTGAGAAGACCCTGCCCACCATGGGCGCGGGCTGGTGTCCGCCAGGCATGCTGGGTATAGGCATCGGCGGCACCGCCGAGAAGGCGGCCGTGATGGCCAAAGAAGCCCTGATGGATCCTGTCGATATCCACGAACTGCAGGCCAAGGGCGCCGAAACCGCCGAGGAGAAGCTGCGTCTGGATATCTTCGAGCGTGCCAACAAGCTGGGTATTGGTGCCCAGGGCCTTGGCGGCCTGACCACAGTGCTGGATATCAAGATCAAGTCTGCGCCTACCCATGCGGCCTCTAAGCCAGTGGTGATGATCCCTAACTGCGCCGCGACCCGCCACGTACACTTCCACCTCGATGGAACCGGCCCTGCCGAACTCGAGACACCTAAGCTGGAAGATTGGCCAGAGATCACCCGCGAAGCGGGCGAAGGCGTACGTCGTGTCGACCTAAACACTGTGACTCAGGCCGATATCGAGCAGTGGAAGAGCGGTGATGTACTGCTGTTAAACGGCAAGATGCTCACAGGTCGCGATGCGGCCCATAAGCGCATCCAAACCCTTATCGAGAGCGGTGAAGGCCTGCCTGAGGGCGTCGATTTCACCGGTAAGTTCATTTACTACGTTGGCCCCGTCGATCCAGTGGGCGATGAAGTGGTTGGCCCAGCAGGCCCGACTACGGCAACCCGTATGGATAAGTTCACCGACCTTATGCTGGACAAGACAGGTCTGATGGGCATGATAGGTAAGGCCGAGCGCGGCCCGGCCACCGTCGAGTCTATCAAGAAGCACAAGGCGGTTTACCTGATGGCCGTGGGCGGCGCAGCTTATTTGGTTTCTAAGGCGATCAAGAAGTCTCGCGTGGTGGCCTTCGAAGACTTAGGTATGGAAGCCATCTATGAGTTCGACGTGACCGATATGCCGGTTACCGTTGCCGTTGACAGCGAAGGGGTAAACGCTCACGAAACCGGTCCTGCGACCTGGCGCGTGAAGCTTGCCTAATAGCGCTTAACAGATAACGAATTGGGCGGGTTTTAGGTGAGTCAGGCGACTTGCTTAAACCCGCAATTTTGTTTAGTGTCTGTTGCGATATTTTGCACGACTTTTTGGCTTTAGGCGCCATTTCTTAGCATTAAGCATTGTCGCCTTGCCGTTCAACCATAAAGATGACAATAACAATGAAAAAAACTGCAATCATACTTGCCTTGGCGACTGCCGGTCTGGTTTCTGGCGTTCATGCCGCATCACCAGAGCCTTTCAAGGTACAACATCTCGTTAAAATGAATAAGCTGCATTCCAGTGCACTGTCGAATGACGGCACTAAAATCGTTTATGCAGTTAAAAAATTTGATGATAAAGGTGAGGCGCAATCTGACCTTTATCTTCAGTCTCTGACCGGCGAAGGCCAGGTAAAGCGCCTGACCTCGGCCAAAGGCACAGAGCACAGCGTCGCCTTTAGCGCAGACGACAAGAAGATCTACTTCCTGGCGGCCCGCGATGGCAGCTCGCAGCTTTATGAGCTGGCGCTGGACGGCGGCGAAGCGGTGAAGATCTCTAACCTGCCGCTGGATGTAGAAGGCTTTAAGTTGTCGCTAGATGGCAAACAAGTCGTGATGAACATGCGTGTCTACCCCGAGTGTGACACCTTGCAGTGCACAGCTGACAAGCGTGAGCAGGAGGCCGAGCGCAAGTCGACTGGCCGCGAATACAAGCAGCTGATGGTGCGTCACTGGGATACCTGGGGCGATCACAGCCGCAGCCACCTGTTTGTGGCCAAGCTTGACGGCAAGCTGATCGACAATGCCGTCGATGTCACTAAAGGGCTGGATACCGAAACGCCGCCACTGCCGTTTTCTGGCATGGAAGAGGTGACCTTTACCCCTGATGGCAAGTATGTGGTGTACAGCGCCAAGGCACCGAGCAAGTCACAGGCATGGGAAACCAACTATGACCTATGGCAGGTCTCTGTGCTGGGCGGTGAGGCGAAAAACCTGACTGAGAGCAACAAGGCCTGGGATGCCCAGCCAACTTTCTCTGCCGATGGTCGTTACCTGGCTTATCTGGCCATGAGCAAGCCTGGCTTCGAGGCGGATCGCTACCGCGTCATGTTGCGTGACACTGTGACGGGCCAAGAGAAAGAAGTGGCTCCGCTGTGGGATCGCAGCCCAAGCTCACTGGCCTTCGGCGCCGATAACCGCACTCTGTATGTGACGGCGCAGGATCTGGGTCAGGTCAGCATCTTCGAGGTCAACACCCAGTTTGGTGACGTGAAGACGCTGCACAACGACGGCAGCAACAGCATTCTCGGTGTGACCGGCGATAAGATTGTCTTTAACCATAAGAGTCTGGTTGAGCCGGGCGATCTCTACACCATGTCGCTGGACGGTCAAAATGTAAATCGTCTGACCGAGGTGAACAAAGACAACCTGGCCAAGATTAAGTTTGGTGAGTTTGAGCAGTTCAGCTTCAAGGGCTGGAACAACGAAGAGGTCTACGGTTACTGGATCAAGCCTGCTAACTACAAGCAAGGCAAGAAGTATCCTGTTGCCTTCCTGGTACACGGTGGCCCACAAGGCTCTTTCGGTAACTCTTTCAGCAGCCGCTGGAATGCGCAGCTATGGGCGGGCGCAGGTTACGGCGTGGTGATGATCGATTTCCACGGCTCTACCGGTTATGGTCAGGCCTTTACCGACTCTATCTCGAAGGACTGGGGCGGTAAGCCGCTTGAAGATCTACAGAAGGGTCTGGCAGCGGTGACCGCGCAGCAGAAGTGGCTCGATGGCGATCGCGCCTGTGCCCTGGGCGGGTCTTACGGCGGCTACATGATGAACTGGATCCAAGGCAACTGGAACGACGGCTTCAAGTGTCTGGTTAACCACGCGGGTCTGTTCGACATGCGCTCTATGTACTATGTGACCGAAGAGCTATGGTTCCCAGAGTATGAATTCGGTGGCACCTATCAGGATAACAAGGCGCTGTTCGAGAAGTTTAACCCGGTTAACTATGTCGATAACTGGCAGACGCCTATGCTGGTGATCCACGGTGAGAAAGACTTCCGTGTACCTTATGGTCAGGGACTCGCCGCGTTTAGCTTCATGCAGCGTAAGGGCATTCCATCTGAACTGCTTATCTACCCAGATGAGAACCACTGGATCCTTAACCCAGATAACCTAGAGCAGTGGTACGCCAACGTGCTCGGTTGGATGGATCGCTGGACCAAGAAGTAAGCACAGTTAATGACTCGTAATACCAATCACAGTAAACATGTGATCAGAAATAGCGCAGGAAAAACGCTTGAGAACAAAGCAGGATTTTTAGATAAGTAGTTATTCTACAATTAAAAATACTAATACAGTTATCGAGCGTTTTCACAAGCTAGAATGATCAATTGTTTATTACGATTGGTATAAGATATGGGTGATATTTTAGTCACCCGATCATAGAAATTAAAAAGCCAGAACTCAGTTCTGGCTTTTTTGTGGGCGGGACGCCAAGGTCCTTGTCTCGTATTAAGGGCCTTAGTGCCCCGGCATGCCGTCGTTGATGCGATACCAGGAGGTGAGGCTGTATCTGTCGTGATGGGACAGTGACACCTCATGGGGAAACAGCTCGCTTAAGAAGATCACCATGGTGCCGGATCTGGGCTCGATCGTCTGAAAGGGGGCCGTTTCGTCACCTTGGTACATCAGCAGTTCACCGCCATGGCTGGGTTGCCAGTCGGGGTTGAGGTAGAGAATGCTGGTGAGCTTGCGGTTGGTTTGACCCCGAAAGGCGTCCAGGTGTCGCTTATAGAAGGCGCCTGGGGCGTAGTAGGCCAGCATGGCTTCTTGATCGAACAGGCCCAGATAGAGATAACGGTTCACCGCCAGGCGCAGTTGCTCTGACCAGGTGAAATAGTCCAGGGTAAAGTCCATCGACTCGTTGAGCCAGCAGATCTTGTCACGGCGTATGGTCTCGACAACCTGTTGGTCTTGGGCGCGGCCGATTGCCGCGGCCTTAAAGTCTTTCTCGGCAAGCTCTGTGATCCCATCGAGTAGCTGCTGCAACATGCTAGGTGTGAAGACATTATGCAGCACCGCATAGCCATGGGTGGCAAGCTGGTCGCATATGTCGGCAAACAGCATATCGTCGAGTGCAGGATCGGATGTTAATTCTAATTTTGCGGTCAATGGCTTAGGTTTTTATTGAGGCGGTGAAGCCTTATAGTCCTAAGCGCTGAGCCTGGCTAACTAATAATTTTTGTGGTTAGGATAAAAAGCTTTTTATTTTGTTTTTATCTAATAATAACAAATAGCTATATTTCTATTTGGACTAACTATGACATAAAAAAAGGTGCCACATGGGCACCTTTTAAGCTTAGCTAACGCCATCGCGCCTTAAACCGGATCTTGATACTTCTTACCGTAGAAGCTGGCGGTCAGAATCGCTTTTAGCTCGGCGATCAATGGGTATCTTGGGTTGGCACCGGTACACTGGTCGTCGAAGGCGTCTTCGGCCAACTCATCAAGCTTGGCGAAGAAGTCGGCTTCGTTGACGCCTGCTTCTTGGATCGAAGCCGGAATGCCAATCGTCTTCTTGAGTTCATCGATTTTTTCGAGCAACGCTTCCACTTTTTCTTCATCGCTAATGCCTTCGCCTGTCGCGCCTTTAAGTTTAAGATGTTCAGCTATCTTTGCGTAACGACAAAGGGCCTTGGGTCGATCGTACTGGCTGAAAGCGGCCTGCTTGGTCGGCAGATCGGTCGCGTTAAAGCGGATCACGTTACTGATAAGCAGCGCGTTTGCCAGGCCGTGGGCTAGGTGGAACTCTGCGCCTAGCTTGTGGGCCATGGAGTGACAGATACCCAAGAAGGCGTTGGCGAAGGCGATACCGGCAATGGTTGCGCCGTTATGGACCTTCTCACGAGCAACCGGAGCCTGAGCCCCCAGTGCGTAGGAGTCTGGTAGGTATTTAACTAACAGATCCAGCGCTTGCAGTGCCTGACCGTCACTGTATTCGTTGGCCATCACGCTGACATAGGCTTCCAGCGCGTGGGTGATCGCATCGATACCACCGAAGGCGGTGAGCGACTTTGGCATGTCCATGACCAGGTTAGGATCGACGATCGCCATGTTAGGTGTCAGCTCATAGTCGGCGATCGGGTATTTCATGCCGGTTTGCTCGTCGGTGACCACGGCAAATGGCGTGACCTCTGAACCTGTACCCGAGGTAGTCGGGATAGCGACCATCTTGGCCTTCTTGCCCAGTTTAGGGAACTTGTAGATACGCTTACGAATATCCATGAAGCGCAGCGCCAGGTCGGCAAAGTCGACATCAGGGTGTTCGTACATGACCCAGATGATCTTGGCCGCATCCATAGGTGAACCACCGCCCAGGGCGACGATCACATCGGGTTGGAAGCTCTTGGCCACGCTGGCACCTTGATTAACGATGGCAAGGGTTGGGTCGGCCTCAACCTCATAGAAGACTTCGGTTTCTAGGCCCTGAGACTTCAATATCTTGATGGTCTCATCGCAGTAGCCGTTATTAAACAGATACTTGTCTGTCACGATCAGCGCGCGTTTCTTATCGGTTAACTCTTCGAGGGCGATAGGCAAGCTGCCGCGGCGGAAATAGATAGAGGAGGGGAGTTTATGCCACAACATATTTTCGGCTCGCTTGGCGACAGTTTTCTTGTTGATAAGGTGGCTAGGGCCAACGTTTTCTGAGATAGAGTTACCGCCCCATGAGCCACAGCCCAGAGTAAGCGAAGGCGCTAACTTAAAGTTGTAGAGATCGCCGATGCCGCCCTGAGATGCCGGGGTGTTGATCAGAATACGAGCCGTCTTCATGCGATAGCCGAAAGTTTTCACCCGCTCTGTTTGGGTATCCTGGTCGGTATACAGGCCAGAGGTGTGGCCAATGCCGCCCAGTGTGACTAAGGCTTCTGCCTTGTTGAGTGCGTCTTCGAAGTCGCTGGCACGGTACATGGCCAGTAGCGGAGAGAGCTTCTCGTGGGCGAAGGCCTCGGCTTCGCTGACTTCGGTAGCCTGACCGATTAACACCTTAGTGGTGCTTGGTACCTTGATGTTGGCCATGGCCGCTATGGTCGCCGCACTCTGACCAACGATGTCGGCGTTGAGGGCACCATTTTTCAGGATCACCTTCTGCATCGCCTTGGCTTCTTTGGCCGAGAGGATATAGCCACCGTGGCTGGCAAAACGCTCTTTAACCGCGTCATAGACGGCATCGACCACGACGACGGCTTGTTCTGACGCGCACACTACGCCGTTATCGAAGGTCTTGGACATCAGGATAGAACTGACCGCGCGTTTAATGTCGGCGGTTTCGTCGATAACAATCGGGGTGTTACCGGCGCCAACACCGATCGCAGGCTTACCTGAAGAGTAGGCGGCCTTAACCATGCCAGGGCCACCTGTGGCCAGAATCAGGTTGATCTTCTCATGGGTCATCAGCTGATTAGACAGGGCAACGCTGGGCTCGTCGATCCAGCCGATAATATCTTTCGGTGCGCCGGCTTCAACCGCGGCTTCCAGTACCAGGCGGGCGGCTGTTGTAGTCGATACTTTGGCTCTTGGGTGCGGCGAGAAGATGATGCCGTTACGTGTCTTAAGGCTGATCAGAGCCTTGAAGATGGCAGTAGAAGTCGGGTTGGTGGTAGGCACAATACCGCAGATGAGGCCCACTGGCTCGGCAATGGTGATGGTGCCGAAGGTGGGATCTTCCTCTAGGATGCCGCAGGTCTTGTCATCCTTATACTTGTTGTAGATGTATTCGGAGGCGAAGTGGTTCTTGATCACCTTATCTTCCAGCACGCCCATGCCGGTTTCGTTTGCTGCCATCTTGGCAAGCGAGATACGGGCATCGGCCGCGGCGAGGGCGGCGGCGCGGAAGATCTTGTCGACCTGCTCCTGACTAAAGTTGGCAAATTGTGCCTGGGCCTTGGCGACCCGTTCGACCAGTTGGTCGAGTTCCTGTTGGTTGCTAACAGTCATAATAAGATCCTTTAAAAAAAATTTAGCGAAAATCGGTTTTGGCTAAATTCTCTTGATGAAACAAAATTACACTCTTGGCGGGGTGATAACCGTGATCGACGCCGCAAAACCTCCTGTTAATGTAATAAAATGACATTGTGAGTACAATGTGAAGGTTCTCACTGGCATAATTCTAGTCGGGTAAAAATAGAATATTTAAGTCAAAGTTGTGAAATGTGATAGAAAATCTCGTTTTTCCAGGCGTGAGCAATACTGTACAGTATGCGTTTTTCAACCATACTGCTTTTTAACCGACTATAACGTCACTTGAGGAGATGACATTGGATTTAACACTCTATGTTAAATTTTTTCTTGGTTTGGTAGCCATAATTAACCCCATAGGTTTGCTGCCCGTGTTTGTGAGTCTGACCAGTCACCAGACGGAAGCGGAGCGTAACCATACGGGCAAGGTCGCTAACTTTGCGGTGGTCGTGATCCTCCTGGTCACCATCATTGCCGGCCAGCATATCCTCAACATGTTTAGTATCTCGCTGTCGGCGTTTAGAATTGCCGGTGGTACCCTGATCGCGATCATCGCCATGTCCATGCTACAAGGTAAGCTGGGCGAGGTGAAACGCAACCAGGAAGAAGACAGGGAGGCGTCAGGCATGGAGTCGGTTGCCGTAGTGCCCCTGGCTTTGCCACTGATGGCCGGCCCCGGCGCGATCAGTTCTGTCATAGTGTCGGCGGCTCAGCACAACACCTTCAGCGATCTTATCGGTATGTCGATCACTGTGGTGATCTTTGGCCTCACCAGCTTTACCCTGTTCCGTATGGCGCCGGTGATCTTCAAGTTGCTGGGCAAGACGGGCATTAACGTGATCACCCGTCTCATGGGGCTATTAATGCTCTCCATCGGTATCGAGGTGATGGCGGCCGGGTTTAAGGGCTTATTCCCAAGTTTGATAGGCGGCTAATCGCTAGCAGATGTCACAGCTGATAAAAAAACGCGCCTAGAGCGCGTTTTTTTATGCCTAGGGCCTGTTGACCTTTTGAGAACGATTTTTGTTCTAATTGAGCACGTTCAAATCGCGGCATGAGGCTTGAAGTATAGTTATTCTATATAAAAGCCGAATAACAAAGAGTTGAACGTGCTCAAGACGAACCCTGTGGGCAGCGTCTGTATCATTTTTCTACTGCGTTATCGCTCATTGATGTAGTGCACTACATTGCAATCGCTCTGCCTTGTATAACAGCGATACAGAATGCTGCAAAAATGAACGCGAAAGATAAACAGGCCCTAGGTGTTGGATTCTCTACTGTAGATCGATCAGGGAGCCTGCGCGGGCGCTAAAGAGATGTTGGTGCAGGCGGGCGGCAAACTCATCTGTCATCCCCGAGATATAGTCGGCGATCACCCGGTTGCAGTTACCCTCTAGCGCCGCCATCTGCTGCCAGCGTTCCTGGGTATTGAGCGATAGTAGGCGCTCGGGATCCGAGGCGAAGGCCTCAAACAGCTCCATGACGATCTGTTGCCCCTTGTATTCCAGCATCTGGATCTCTGGCTTACGGATCACCCTTTTGTAAACAAACTGCTTGAGTACATGCAGTGCCTCGGCAAAGGGTGCTTCTAGGCGGGCATTGTATCTTAGCAGGGGCTCGTTAAATTCCGGGTTTTCATCGATAAGGATAGCGGTGACAAAGCCGTTCACTAAGGTGCCTATGGCATCCTTGCGCAGATGATTTTCCAGCGCAAACAACTTGTCGCCGATATTGGCAAACTCTTTCGCTATCCAGTTATCTTCACTCTGACTCAGCACACTGGCCACATCCTGTTGCCACATGACCTGGGTGACTATACCCATGACGATGGCATCTTCGAGATCATGGATTGCGTAGGCGGTATCGTCGGCCAGCTCCATGATGGAGCAGTCCAGGGATTTATGCCGTGTACGCTTGTGTTGATCTGTTGCTGAGGCCTCGGCCGAGACGAATAAGGCTCTGTCGCTCTCTGACAGCGGCTTAAGTACCCAGTCGAGCACTACCTTGTCTTCGTCGAAGATCCCTTTAACCGGGCGCCATTGGCTGGGCTTGAGCTGGCGGTAGCTGTCGACTTCGGGCCTAGTTTGGGACTGATACAGCTCGGCGTGGCTCGCAGGATACTTGAGGATCCCCAACAATGTGCGCCGGGTGAGGTTCATGCCGAAATGCTCGGTATAGGGCTCTAGCGCCGTGAGGATCCTGAAGGTCTGGCCGTTGCCCTCAAAGCCTCCGTCGCTGCGCATCATATAGTTAAGCGCGACCTCGCCGCCATGGCCGAAGGGAGGGTGGCCGATGTCGTGGGCCAGGCAGAGGGATTCTATCAGGCTCATGGAGTCGAGCAGGTGATGCAGGTCCGGGTATTTCTGTTTCAGCTGGGCGCAGATCCCTGTGCCTATCTGTGATACCTCTAGCGAGTGAGTGAGGCGGGTGCGGTAGAAATCGTTCATCCCCACCCCCAGCACCTGGGTCTTAGCCTGCAGGCGCCTGAAGGCGGCCGAGTGGAGAATGCGGGCGCGATCGCGCTGATAGGGGCTGCGGTGGTCGTTGCGCCTGAGCTTCTCTTCGCCCAAGCGTCTTTCATGCCAGATAGCCGATGTCATATGCTTTCCTCTTTGGCAGCCTTAGCCGCTATAGCAGGCGATTGATCTCATCGAGATTGAGCTCGAAGCTGGGTATAAAGGTGTCAATAAAATATTTTACTGCCGGATCCGGATTCTTGCTTAAAGATTCGGTGAGGCGGCGCTTGGCGGTGTTGAATTCATGATTGCCGGCGGTCTGCTCCTCCAGGCATTTGAGGTAGGCGCAGAGGGTGTCTGCCGATTTGACCAGTTGTTTGTACTCTTCATCGGCCTGATCGCTTATCAAGAGATCTTGGTAATCTTCCTGAAACTCCTCTGGCACCATCTCAAGTAGCCTGCGCTCGGCGATAGCCTCTATCTTCTTGTACTCGGCCTCGATCTCCTTATTGAAATACTTAACCGGGGTCGGCAGGTCACCGGTGAGGATCTCGCTGGCATCATGAAAAATGGCCAGGGTGGCGGCGCGCTCTGGGCTGAGCTGTCTGTTGAACTTTTTATTGGCAATAATGGCCAAGGCGTGGGCCACCATGGCGACCTGAAGCGAGTGTTCTTGCACATTTTCCGGGCGGACGTTATACATGAGCGGCCAGCGTTGGATCAACTTCATCCTGGCCAGGTGGGCGAACAAATGACTCATACTGCTTTCCCTGTTGAGCTAAGTTGGTTTAACAGTAACACAGGGCAAGTGAATAGAAACAGTGTCTTATACCAATCGTAATAAAAACCTGATCATTCTAGCTTGTTAAAACGCTTGATAACTGCGTTAGGATTTTTAATCCTGGAATTACTAACTCTGGAATAACTACTTATCTAAAAATCCTGCCTTGTTCTCAGGTGTTTTTCCTGCGCTATATCTGCTCACTGATTTATTGTGATTGGTATTAATTATAAAAAAGCGATCCTGAGATCGCTTTTCTGTTGGCTTGAATGAACTTACTGGCTGTAAGTTGACAGGAAGTCGCCAAATTCCACCAGCGCCTTATTCAGGTCCTCCTTGTGGGGTAGGAAGACGACCCTGAGGTGATCCGGCTCTGGCCAGTTAAAGGCGGTGCCTTGTACCAGGAGAATTTTCTTCTCTTTGAGTAGATCAAGCACCAGGCGCTCGTCGTCTCTCAGGTTAAACTTCTTGGCGTCCAGTTTCGGAAAGGCGTACAGGGCGCCCTTAGGTTTCTTACAGCTCACCCCGGGGATCTGGTTGAGCAGTTCATAGCAGGTGTCACGCTGCACCGTAAGCCGGCCTTCGGGCGCCACCAATTCGTTGATGCTTTGATAGCCGCCCAGCGCCGTCTGAATGGCGTGCTGATTGGGCACGTTTGAGCACAGGCGCATGGAGGCCAGCATATCCAGGCCTTCGATATAACTTTTGGCGGCCTTAAGGTTACCCGAGAGCATCATCCAGCCGACACGAAAGCCAGCGGCGCGGTATGACTTGGAGAGACCGTTGAAGGTGACGGTGAGAATGTCGTCCGATAGGGTCGCCGCCGGAATATGCACGGCGCCATCGTAGAGGATCTTGTCGTAGATCTCATCGGCAAACAAGATGATGTCGTGCTGACGGCACAGCTCGATGATCTCCAGCAGTAACTCGCGGGAGTAGACGGCGCCCGTCGGGTTGTTGGGGTTAATCAGCACTATGCCGCGGGTACGGCTGTTTATCTTGGCTTTGATGTCATCTAGATCGGGAAACCAGTCGGACTCCTCGTCGCAGCGATAGTGCTGCGCCTTACCGCCGGAGAGGTGCACGGCAGCTGTCCACAGGGGATAATCGGGAGAGGGCACCAGCACCTCGTCGTCACTGTTAAGCAGGCCCTGCATCGCCATGACGATGAGTTCAGATACACCATTGCCTATGTAGATATCTTCGATATCGACGCCAAACAGCCCCAGGCTCTGGTAGTGCTGCACAATCGCCTTGCGCGCCGAGAACAGGCCCTTGGACTCGCTGTAGCCCTGTGCGCTGGGCAGATTAAGGATCACGTCGCGTACTATCTCTTCCGGGGCCTCGAAACCAAAGGGGGCAGGGTTACCGATATTAAGCTTAAGGATGCGATGGCCTTCGTCTTCCAGGCGTCTGGCTTCCTTATGAACAGGCCCGCGGATGTCGTAACAGACGGTGTCGAGTTTATTGGACTTAATGATAGGGCGCATCGAAACCTCGTGATAGCCAGTAGAGAAAAAAGCTGCTTGTGTTAAAGCTCGTAAGTTATCGAACAATAACGAAAAAAAGTATTGTTTAAAAGGGGCTTTGCCGCAATTTGGCAATTATTTTCAGAGGAAAATGCTGAAAGACTTATTTGTTAAAAATAAAATTAGTGATAAATGCTAACGTGGCGGTCAGATGTAGACAGTTAAACTGGATTGGTTGGCTGTAGCTACAAAAAAGCCAGCGAAAAACGCTGGCTTTCATCATTGGGTAAACGGCTTGTTTACGCGCGCTTCTTGAACTCGTGTGTGCGAGTATCGATCTCGATCATGTCGCCAGTTTTCACGAAGTCTGCAACGCTAAGAGTTGCGCCACCAGCGATAGTTGCTGGCTTCATTACCTTACCAGAGGTGTCGCCACGTGCTGAAGGCTCTGTGTAGGTCACTTCACGTACAACAGTTGTTGGTAGTTCAACAGAGATTGCCTTGCCTTCATAGAAGGTTACCTGGCACTGCTCTTCCATGCCGTCAACGATATAGGCAGCTGCGTCGCCCAGGTTGTCGGCTTCAACGTCATACTGGTTGTACTCTGCATCCATGAAGACATACATAGGATCGGCAAAGTAAGAATAGGTACAATCAAGACGGTCTAGAATGATATCTTCCATCTTGTCTTCACCCTTGAAGGTGGTTTCAGTCGATGAGTCTTGAAGTAGGTTCTTCAGCTTCATCTTAACGATAGCCGCGTTACGGCCAGAGCGAGTTGTTTCAGTCTTTTGAACAACCCATGGGCTGCCATCTAACATGATCACGTTACCAGGACGGATTTCATGAGCAGTTTTCATTTCTCTATTTCCTATATTTTAGGGTGTTTCTATTTCAACGCAGTATCTTAGCTATTTTTAACGAATTGAACTAGTCGTGTTGCAAGATCTGCATCATTTATTGCTTCATCCGGCCATTTTTGCGCGTGTTGCGTCAGGGCCGCATGTGCGGTAATGACTTGTTGCCACAGGGGAAGCAGGGCTTCCTGGCTACCTTGATTGAAGCCAATATTGAGTGCTTTCCAGGCGTCGGCAACTTCTGGCGCCAGATTATGACAATAAAGTGCCATAAAGGCTTCTAATTTTATCAAGTGATAGTCCTCTTCCTGAGGATAGATGTGCCAGATAAAGGGTTTGGCCGCCCATTGGGCGCGCAGGAAGGAGTCTTCACCGCGCACTATATTAACATCACAGCTCCAAAGTAGCCTGTCGTACCCTTGCTGATCTGTCATCGGCAGAAGATGAATGGCCAGCTTGCCATGGCAAAAACGCTGACCCGGCGCTAAGTCCTGTTGCGGGTCTATGAAGGCGGCAAGACTATTTAGGCTGCGGCCAATGGGAACCAGCAGATGTACCTGCTGTTTGCCTTGGCTCCAATGCTGGCAAAGTGCCTCTAGGCTCGCGGTTTCATAGCTAAACAGGCTGATCACAGTATCGTCGGCTGCAATGCCACTGAGGCCAAGCTTGGTAAAATAGTTAAGTCGCTGCTGTGTCTCTTGCCAATGTTGCCTTGTCGCCAGCAGGTCCGATTCGCAGATGAGGCCGCCTGTCTTGTTGGTAAAGCCCGGGAAATAAAACTGCTTCTTCAGGCCGCTGCGCTGCAGGGAGGGCAGGCCGTGGCAGCCCTCGACCCAATCTTCTGCGCTGAGATACTCAAGGTTTAGCCATACCGGCACCTTGTCACCGGCTTGATGTGCCTTGGTTATCTTGCCTAGCACTTCTGGCGGCAGTTCACAGGCGAAGGCCTCGATAAGCACCTCTCCGGGTAGATAGTCCTGGCTGAGGGGCAGATCCCAGTGCTTGATGCAGACGCCTTCGAAGGTCTGACTCGGGCATTTGGGATCCAGCGCTGGCAGGATATGGCCAAAGCTTGCTAGATCGTCGACCCAGAGATTGACCGCTAGCCCATATTCCTTTGCCAGCTGTTTGGCGAGGCGCCAGGTGACGCCGATATCGCCATAGTTATCGACGACGGCGCAGAAGATGTCCCAGTGAGGCGTGTGAGTATGACTGTGCATGGGGGAAGATTAGGTTGAACTGTCTCTGTGTGGGTGATTCAAGGTATCGGCTTCAGGGCTAAAAAAAGCGGCTGTTTGCCGCTTTTTATGCTGATGTGGCCGGGAGGTTAGTCTTCCAGCTCTGCCAGGCACATCTCTTCGTAGATCTGTTTTACCCAGGCATCGACACGCTCTTCGGTCAGCTCTGGTTGACGATCTTCGTCGATACCCAGACCCACGAAGTGTTTATCATCGGCCATGCCTTTAGAAGCCTCGAAGTCATAGCCGTCGGTTGGCCAGTGACCGATAACCACTGCGCCGCGGGCTTCAACGATCTCGTTAACCATGCCCATGGCATCGAGGAAATACTCGGCGTAATCTTCCTGATCACCACAACCAAAGATAGCGACCAGCTTACCGTCGAAATCGATCTGTTCTAATTCAGGGAAGAAATCGTCCCAATCACATTGGGCTTCACCGTAATACCAGGTAGGGATACCGAATAGCAGCAGATCATATTCTGCAATCTGTTCTTTGGTACTCTTGGCGATATCCTTGACGTCGACCATCTTCTTGCCCAGTTTCTTCTGGATCATCTTGGCGACGGCTTCGGTATTACCTGTATCACTGCCGAAAAAAAGACCTACAGTTGCCATTGTCTTTCCTTTATCTAGTTCACTGACATTTGTTTCAACACCACTTAAGATCAGGGTCTTACCTGCTTAAGCAATATCGATTCGATTAATTGGCTGCGGCTGATGTTACTGGCCAAAGCCTTTTCATTCAAGGCGTCGTATAAATCTTGTGACACCTTTAACTCTATTCGTTTTAATCCTGCGGCTCTGTCGCGCTGGATCTGATTTCGCTTGTTGACCTTTAATTGTTGCTCCCGGGGAAGGGGATTGCTGCGAGGACGTCCTCGGCGCTTCTCCGTTGCAAACAGGTCTATCGTTGTTCTGTCTGAAGATTCTTTTGCCATCGAATGTTCATTTAACCTATGCCAGAGCTCTCCCAGGAGAGTTGGATCAAGCCCTTAGCTATAAACCCGGCACAGCCGAGAAATAATACTAACCAAACAATATAGCGGCCAAATTTAGGGACATTTCCCTGCTTGAGCACGTCATGTATTGCCATACCAATAAAGAAAAATATCGCTGCAAAGAACAGGTTTAAGCCGACCGCCTCTATCTGTTCCATGTACTGAGATAACATGCTGCGTTCCCTCAGGCTAAAAAAAGAGGCGCGAATATACCATAGTTAAGCGTTATCTGCTACACGCTTTACAGACAAGATTCAGTCATTTTGCGCGATAAACTCGGCGACGATGCGATTGAAAATCGCCGGTTTTTGTGCGTGTAACCAATGACCTGTACCTGCCAGTGACTTGGCCTGGATCTTTGGAAACTGAGACACAAAGGCTCCGCGATGGGCCGCCGTCACATAGTCTGAATCGGCGCCGCGGATGCACAGGCTTGGGCCAGTGTATTGTTTGTCTGCCAGCGGCCAGCCAATAAGATGCTCATAGCTGGACTTTAGCCCGGCAAGGTTCATCTTCCAGGCGAAACCCTGTTCATCTTTGGTGAGATTTTTCAAAAGAAACATCGCCGTACCTTCGTCGATACCGGCACCGAGCAGTTGCTTCTGCGCATCTGCCCGGTTTGTCAGTGCGCTAAGGTCCAGGTTACCGAGACCGGCAAATACCTTCTGATGCCTTGGCTGATAGGCTACGGGGGCGATATCTGCCGCGACCAGGCTCTTGACGCGATCGCCATAGAGTAGCGCCGTGGCCATGGCGATCTTACCGCCCATGGAGTGGCCTACCAGGTGAGCCGAGTCCAGCTCGAGTTCATCCATGAGTTCAATAACCGCGTCTGCCAGCATGGCATAATCCATGTTGGGCCAGTGTGGGCTCAGGCCATGGTTAGGCACGTCGATACGGATCACCTGATGATCATCGAGTGCATTGCCTAGGGTCTTTAAGTTATCCAAGTTGCCAAATAGGCCGTGGATCAAAATCACCGGGCTACCTTGTCCGGATAGGGTGTAGTTCAAGCTGCTCATGGAAAGTTTAGGTTGAGAGAATTGGCCAAATTGTGCCTGTAAATCGGCTTAAAAGACAGCATTAACGGCCAGCTAAGCATTCTCTGGCGGGTTTTTGCGCACTTGAGAGCTAATTTATTGATCTTGTAACCAAGTTGTGGGTTTTTAATGCGATCGCTCTTTATTCCGGTGGGAAAGATAGCATACACTTGAACGGATCTGGCATCCGTTGCTGCGGATCGCATTCGCAATAACAATAACCTATTTACCTTTACCGCCTAAGGAAGATTCTAGTCATGAAATATATTGAGATTGATGAAGAGCTATATCGCCATATTGCCAGCAAGACAGAGCGCATAGGAGAGAGTGCTTCAGAGATCCTGCGACGATTACTCGGCTTAGACGTAGAGACGGTTGCCATGGTGCAGCCTGCGCAGATCAGCCAGCCTGGCCTGGATAAAGAGGTAGCACAATCTCAGCAGGTGGCGAGTCTCGATGCCGACACTCTGATCGACAAGGCGGCACTGGCACAGCAAAAGGGCGCCGTCGGTCGCTTCCTGTTTACCTTAGAGGCTATCTATAAGGCCACACCAAATCAATTCGATCAGGTGTTACAGATCCAGGGGCGCGATCGTCTCTATTTCGCCACCTCAAAAGAGTCATTGCTCAAGGCCAGTAAGTCGGCCAATCCGAAAGAGATAGGTAATAGCGGCTTCTGGGTGACCACCAACAACAATACGGCCAAGAAGCGCACCATCCTAAGCGAGGTGTTGGGGCAGTTTGGTGTACAAGAAAAACAGATTGAATCCATAATCGGTCATATTTAGTCGGCATACTGAGGTTCAATCTACCCATCACTTAGGAGTACATTTTGGCGCTACACGAGCGAGCAGGTTTAGCTGCACAACAAAGGGACTTGGTTAATATTCCTAAACTGATGAGCCACTATTATCGGCTCTCACCGGATGTGACCAAAGATGCGCAGAAGGTTACCTTCGGCACCTCGGGTCACAGAGGCTGTGCCTTTAACAAGAGTTTCAACGAGAAACATATCCTGACTATCGTGCAGGCTGTAGTGGATCACCGCATTGAGGCGGGGATAAAAGGCCCCATGATAGTGGGCATAGATACCCATGCACTGTCGCAGGCGGCTTATGTCACGGCGCTTGAGGTGTTAACCGCCAACGGCGTTCAGGTGATCGTCGCTAAAGCTGATGAATATACGCCGACCCCAGTGGTGTCACATGCCATCATAGCCGCTAATCGCGGCCAGGGCGCACCGCTCACCGACGGCCTGATCATCACGCCGTCCCATAATTCGCCCCAAGATGGTGGCATTAAATATAATCCTCCCCATGGTGGTCCCGCCGAAGGCGGTATTACGGCCTGGGTCGAGCAGCGTGCAAACGATTATCTGGCCAAGCAGCTCGAAGGGGTGAAACGCCTCAATTACTCGGTAGCACTAAAAACAGGGCTGATCGTCGAGCGGGATCTGATGGCTGAGTATGTCGGCGATCTCGAGCAGGTGATCGACATGCAGGCTATCAAGCATGCCGGCATTCGCATCGGAGTCGACCCCCTCGGTGGTTCAGGGATCCACTATTGGGCCAAGATAGCCGAGCAATACGGGCTGGATATCACACTGGTGAACGATCGCATCGATCCCGCCTTTAGCTTTATGCCGCTGGATAAGGATGGCAAGATCCGTATGGATTGCTCATCCCCCTATGCCATGGCGGGGCTGCTGGCGCACCAGGATGCATTTGATATCTGTGCCGGCAACGATCCCGATTATGACAGACATGGCATCGTCTGTCCGGGCACAGGCCTGATGAACCCAAACCATTACCTGGCAGTTGCCATCGAATATCTGCTGTCTCATCGCCCGCAGTGGTCAGCCGCGCTCAAGATAGGCAAGACCCTGGTCTCCAGTGCCATGATAGACAAGGTTTGTCACGAGCAGGGCCGCACCCTGTGTGAGGTGCCGGTGGGCTTTAAATGGTTTGTCGACGGCCTGGCCGATGCCAGCTTTGCCTTCGGCGGTGAAGAGAGTGCCGGCGCGGCCTTCCTGCGCCGTGATGGCGGTAGCTGGTGTACCGACAAAGACGGTTTTATCCTGGCGCTGCTGGCCGCAGAGATCCTGGCGGTTACCGGCAAGACCCCGGCCAAGCTCTATGCCGAGATGGTTGAGCGTCACGGCGAAAGCTTCTATAAACGCATCGACTCGCCGGTTAATCCTAAGCGTAAGGCTAAGTTTAATCAGTTGGTGAGCGAGCCCCTGAATGTCAGCGATCTTGGCTGTGAAGCCATGGCTGGAGATGCCATCCTCGAGGTGCTCACCCATGCCCCGGGCAATGGCGCGGCTATCGGTGGCATCAAGGTAGTGACCGAAAAAGCCTGGTTTGCGGCGCGGCCATCGGGTACTGAGGCGCTATTTAAGCTCTATGGTGAGAGTTTTGTCAGCGAGGCGCATCTTGAGCAGGTGCTTGAGGCGGCGCAGCAGATGATAGAGCGGCTGTTGGCTTAATTTGTTGACCTAGTTCGTTGATCTAGTTCGTTAGACTAACAGGCTCTTGGATAAACCTTAGTCGCTTACTCCATGGAATCTTAATTCTTAGTACAGATCAAAAAAGCCAGTGATTCACTGGCTTTTTTTTGTGGGCGTAACTTGCATCGAACTGCTGGGAATAACCAAGCGCTAGTAGGTGAGGTGACAGCTAGGCAAGTTGTTCTTTTCCAGATAGTTTTGATGATACTCTTCCGCCTTATGGAAGGTCAGCACTGGCACTATCTCGGTCACTATGGGTCTTATTCCCCACTTACCGCTACGGGCAAGGGCCAATTTTGATGCCTCGGCCTCGGATTTTTGCTGCTTATCGTGGAAGAAGATGGCGCTGCGATACTGACTGCCGATATCGCCTCCCTGCATGTTGAGCATAGTCGGGTTGTGGTTGCCCCAGAACACCGCCAGCAGATCCTCGAAACTCACCTTAGACTCGTCATACTCAACTTGAACCACCTCGGCATGGCCGGTCGTGCCCGTTTTGACCTCTTTATAGCTGGTCGCCTTGTCATCGCCGCCCATATAGCCGCAGGTGGCAGAGATCACACCGTCTATCTGCTTGAAAAAATACTCTACACCCCAGAAACAGCCTGCGCCAAATGTTGCTAATGCCATGGTTGACCTCGTATCGATTGAGCCTATCAATGTTTATTGCTTTTTGTTAATTATTCCTGTCCGTGAAATCTCATTTGGATGTTTAGACGGCCAGATGGCTCTATTCTGTATTATCTGATTAACGAATGCAACAGGGAAATTATGCGCCGAATGACTGGCCCGCGTGGCCGTGGGTTCGCTTAAATGATACTATGCTGGCCAATTGATAATAATGCTAATAAATCCAAGGAGTCGCCCCGCAAGCTTGCCTAGGCAAGTGCGCCGGTTTGGCGATGGAATGAAGGAGTTTTCTGTGCAAGACACCCTGATGTTGTCGAAAGACTTTTTGCAATTGACCTTAGACAATCCTGTTAGCCTTGCGGCGCCGTTCGAATTTACCCTAGGGCAGCACACTCAGGTTTCCGTGTGGGATACCGGCGTGATCGCCTTTGAGCCTTTGTCTAAGACAGATGCTCAAACCAAGAGCATAGTGCTCTCCTCTGCGGTGCACGGTAACGAGACTGCACCCATCGAGTTATGCAACCAGCTGATCACTGCGCTGTTGTCCGAGACCCTTATCGCGGCCCATCGCGTGCTGTTTTTAATCGGTAACCCGCCGGCCATCCTCAATGGCACCCGTTTCGTCGAGGAAAACCTCAATCGTCTGTTCAGCGGCGCTCACTCTCGAGGCGAAGGCCTGATCAACGCCGAGCGTCTACGTGCCCAGAAGCTGGAGCAGTATGTGGATCGCTTCTTTAACGCCGCGCCTCAAGGGGGCGAGCGCTTCCATTACGACCTGCATACCGCGATTCGCGCCTCCAAGCATGAGAAGTTTGCCATCTACCCTTATCCTCATGGCGAGCCCTATAGCGGTGAGCAGATCATGTTCCTAGCCGCCTGCGGCATCAAGACAGTGCTGTTCCACCACGAACCTACGACCACCTTTAGTTACTTCTCGGCCCACGGTTATCAGGCCCACGCCTTTACCATAGAGCTGGGCAAGGTGATGCCTATGGGGCAGAACGATATGACCCGCTTTATCGCGGTTAAGGAGATGTTGACTCGTCTGGTGAGCGGCAGAGATCTTGAACTTGACGAGTTTGATGCCAGTCAGGTGAACCTGTATCAGGTAAATCGTTCCATCAACAAGCAGTTTGACGACTTTAGCTTCACCTTTGCCGATGACGTAGAGAATTTTACTGCGTTTCCAAAGGGTTATATATTGGCTAAGGATGGCGGGACTGAGATTAAGGTCGAGGCCGAATCTGAGTCTATCGTATTTCCCAATGCCAATGTGCCGGTTGGGCAGCGCAGCGTGCTGTGTTTAGTGCCTGCCAAAGATTATCGCGTGGTCTAGTATCTGGCTTGTAAAGCTAGCGATACATGGGCGGGGACAGCTAGTTGTCGGCCGCGCCCCGCGATAGCTTGCTAGGTAGTTTACGTTAACGTAACTTTAAGGCCGCATCATAATAGAGAATAGTGAACAACTTAGGATGTTCGCAGTCAGATAACAAGAAAACTCAGCTGATAAGAGAATAGTATGAGCAACGCAACGAGCAATACAGAGACTGTCCATCGCGTCAGTTTTCTCGATAAGGATTCATTATCGATCCCGATCCTGAAGATCCTTCAAGCCGACGGTACCACCTTTGAAAATGCTGTGTTACCCGTGATCGATCAGGATTTGGCTGCCAAAATTTATGATACTTGTGTGTTCACACGAGTACTCGACGAGCGCATGTTAGCCGCTCAGCGTCAGGGACGGATCAGCTTCTACATGACCTGTACTGGTGAGGAAGCCGCCGTCGTCGGCAGTGTCGCCGCCCTGGACCAAGACGATGTGATTCTAGCCCAGTACCGTGAGCACGCGGCGATCCGCTATCGTGGCTTCACCACTGAGCAATTCATGAATCAGATGTTCAGTAACGAGAAAGATCTGGGTAAAGGCCGTCAGATGCCGATCCACTACGGCTGTGAGGCGCTGAATTATCAGACCATCTCATCGCCACTGGCCACGCAGATCCCACAGGCCACAGGTGTCGGCTATAGCCTTAAGATGCAGGGCAAACGTAACGTTGCCATCTGCTATTTCGGTGAAGGCGCCGCCTCTGAAGGCGATTTCCACGCCGGCCTGAACATGGCGGCGGTGCTGAACTCGCCAACCATCTTCTTCTGTCGTAATAATGGCTACGCCATCTCTACGCCGACCAACGAGCAGTTTGCCGGTAACGGCATCGCCAGTCGTGGTGTGGGCTATGGCATGCACACCATTCGTGTGGATGGTAACGATATGTTAGCCGTGATGGCGGCCACGCAGCAGGCAAGAGCCTATGCGCTTGAGCACAACAAGCCAGTGCTTATTGAAGCCATGACCTATCGTCTCGGCGCTCACTCTTCTTCAGATGATCCATCTGGTTACCGTTCTAAAGACGAAGAGGCCAAGTGGCAGCAGCACGACCCGGTTAAGCGCTTCAAGCTGTGGCTGATCAATAAGGGATGGCTCGCCGAAAACGATGATGCGGCCCTGTATGACAAGTACCGTGAAGAGGTATTGGCCGCGGTGAAGGTCGCCGAGAAGTTACCGGCACCTAAGATCGACGAGATCATCGAAGATGTCTTTGACGAACCGACGCCGAGACTCAAGCAGCAACTGACCGAGCTTAAGCAGCACATCAAGAAATATCCTGATTCCTATCCACGCAGCGCAGGGAGAGATTA
This sequence comes from Shewanella sp. Isolate7, assembly GCF_022398425.1. NCBI lineage: Bacteria > Pseudomonadati > Pseudomonadota > Gammaproteobacteria > Alteromonadales > Shewanellaceae > Shewanella > Shewanella sp. Isolate7. The sequence goes on from NZ_JAKEVJ010000033.1 coordinate 27,242, forward strand.
AATCGTGGCCAAGATTAATATGTTACAAGCCATCAACGATGCCTTGACCATTGCGATGGAAACCGACGACAAGGCGGTGATCTTCGGCGAAGACGTGGGACATTTTGGTGGGGTATTTCGCGCCACCTCTGGCCTGCAGGATAAGTTTGGCCGCGACCGTTGTTTCAACACGCCGCTGACCGAGCAGGGGATTGCGGGTTTTGCCAATGGTCTGGCATCAAATGGCATGACGGCTATCGCCGAGATCCAGTTTGCCGACTATATCTTCCCGGCGTTCGATCAGATAGTGAACGAGTCAGCCAAGTTCAGATACCGCAGTGGTAACGAGTTTGAAGTAGGCGGTATTACCTATCGTACTCCTTATGGCGGCGGCATCGCCGGTGGTCACTACCACTCGCAGTCGCCCGAGGCCTATTTCACCCAGACGCCTGGTCTGAAGGTGGTGGTTCCTCGTAATGCCTATCAAGCAAAGGGCCTGTTACTTGCCTCGATTCGCGACAAGAACCCTGTCGTCTTCTTCGAGCCTAAGCGTCTCTACCGCGCCAGCGTGGGCGAGGTGCCAGATGAAGCCTATGAGATAGAGCTAGGCAAGGCCGAGGTGGTTCAGCAAGGCACTGACATTACCGTGCTGGCCTGGGGCGCTCAGATGGAGATCGTCGAAGAGGCGGCTAAGATGGCGGCCAAGAAGGGGATCTCTTGTGAGGTGATCGATCTGCGTACCCTGGCGCCTTGGGACGTCGATACGGTAGCGGCCTCTGTGAAGAAGACAGGTCGTTTGGTCATCAACCACGAGGCTCCACTGACGGGTGGCTTTGCTGGCGAGATCGCCGCAACCATTCAGCAGGAGTGTTTCCTCTATCTGGAATCGCCAATTAGCCGCGTGTGTGGTTTGGATACGCCTTATCCACTGATCCACGAGAAAGAATATATGCCTGATGCGCTCAAGACCTTTGAAGCGATCAAAGCATCGATGAAATACTAGGAGCCCCAGGCATGATTAAAGATTTTATTTTGCCCGATATCGGTGAGGGCGTGGTGGAATGTGAGCTGGTCGAGTGGCTGGTTGCCGAAGGCGATACCGTTACAGAAGATCAACCCATTGCCGATGTGATGACAGACAAGGCACTGGTGCAGATCCCCGCCGTGCACGGCGGTGTCATCAAAAAACTTCATTACAAGAAGGGCGACATTGCCATCGTTCATGAGCCACTCTACTCGGTGGAAATTGACGGTGAGGTTGCAGATGAAGTGGCGGCCGAACCGGCAGCCGATACACAGGTCGTTCAATCTGATTCACAGCAAGGTGCTGGCGGAAAACGCGTCGAAGAGTTCTTGCTGCCGGATATCGGTGAAGGGATTGTCGAGTGCGAATTGGTCGAGTGGTTGGTACAGGAAGGCGACATGGTGGTCGAAGACCAGCCTATCGCCGATGTGATGACCGACAAGGCCTTGGTGCAGATCCCGGCAATCAAGAGCGGTAAGGTAGTTAAGCTGCATTACCGTAAAGGCCAACTGGCTCAGGTGCACACGCCGCTCTTCTCTATCGAGGTAGAGGGCGAAGAGGGCGCTTTAGCCGCGCCGGTTGCCGATACGGTAACTGCTGCAGATGAGAGCCAAGATGTTGAGCTGCATGCCCCGGCCGGCAATGGTAAGGCGTTGGCGAGTCCTGCGGTGCGTCGTTTGGCGCGCAGCTATGATATCGATCTCAGCCTAGTGCCTGGCTCTGGCAAACATGGCCGTGTCTATAAGGAAGATGTCGAGCGCTTCCGTAGCGGTGAAGCCGTGAAGGCGAAGGCGGCTAAAGTGCAGGATCAGAGCGAACAGACTGTGGTTGCTGTGGCACCATCAGCCGGCGATCGCGTCGAGCCAATCCGCGGCGTCAAGGCGGTAATGGCTAAGATGATGACAGAATCTGTCTCGACCATTCCGCATTTCACCTACTGTGAAGAGCTGGACTTGACCGAGCTGGTTGCACTGCGCGAGTCGATGAAGGCGCGTTATTCAAGCGACGATCTTAAGCTGACCATGATGCCATTTTTCATGAAGGCGATGTCTCTGGCGCTGACTCAGTTCCCCGGCATCAACAGCCGCGTGAACGAGGATTGCAGCGAGCAGACCTTCCTGGCGTCACACAACATAGGCATGGCGGTAGACTCTAAAGTCGGTCTATTGGTGCCCAACGTGAAGGATGTACAGCAAAAATCTATCCTTGAGGTTGCAGCCGAGATCACTCGCCTGACCAAAGACGCCCGTAGCGGCCGCGTCAGCCCGAGCGATCTGAAGGGCGGCAGCATCTCCATCTCTAACATTGGCGCCTTGGGTGGTACGGTTGCGACGCCTATCATCAACAAGCCAGAGGTAGCCATCGTTGCCCTGGGTAAGTTGCAGACGCTACCACGCTTCAACGATAAGGGTGAGGTCGAGGCGCGTAAGATCATGCAGGTTAGCTGGTCTGGCGATCACAGGGTGATAGACGGCGGTACCATCGCGCGCTTCTGTAACCTGTGGAAGCAGTATCTCGAGTCGCCACAAGAGATGTTGCTGGCGATGCACTAATTTATGCATTTTGTATTAAACAAGGGCGCCTTTTGGCGCTCTTTTTTTTCGCCAGAGTTAATCTTTGGCGTGAGATTAAGTATAATGCCGCTAATTAGTCCCACTCTTTGGTTTGAGCATGAGTCAAGTAGCACCAAGCATCGAAAATATTCAGTATCCGTTTCCAGCAAAGCCGGTTCCCCTAAGTAATAGCGAGAAGCAGGCCTATAAGGCGCGCATCAAGCAGCTATTGAAGGAGAAAGAGGCTGTCTTGGTGGCCCACTACTACACAGACCCTGAGATCCAGGCGCTGGCCGAAGAGACCGGCGGCTGTGTTTCAGATTCGCTGGAGATGGCCCGCTTTGGTCGTGATCATCCTGCCAAGACCTTGATCGTGGCCGGTGTTAAGTTTATGGGTGAGACCTCTAAGATCTTAAGCCCGGAGAAAACCGTACTGATGCCGACGCTGGATGCCACCTGCTCGCTAGACGTAGGCTGTCCTATCGATACCTTTAGCGCCTTCTGTGATGCCCACCCTGATCATACGGTTGTGGTATATGCCAACACCTCGGCCGCCGTTAAGGCGCGCGCCGACTGGGTAGTGACCTCAAGTATCGCCCTGGAGATCGTCGAGCATCTCGACAGCCAGGGTAAGAAGATCATCTGGGGACCAGACCGTCACCTGGGCAGCTATATCGCCAAGCAGACCGGCGCCGACATGCTGATGTGGCAGGGCGAGTGTATCGTTCACGATGAGTTTAAGGCAAAGGCGTTACTTCAGTTAAAGGCGCAGTACCCTGATGCCGCGGTACTGGTGCATCCCGAATCGCCGGCCAGCGTGGTCGAGATGGCCGACGCCGTTGGCTCGACCAGCCAGCTCATTAAGGCGGCGCAAACTTTAGATAACGACACCTTTATCGTGGCAACCGACAAAGGGATCTTCTACAAGATGCAGCAGGCTGCACCCAATAAGACCCTGATCGAAGCCCCCACAGGCGGTAACGGCGCGACCTGTCGTAGCTGTGCCCACTGTCCTTGGATGGCGATGAATGGCCTTAAGGCCATTGAGGCCGCGCTGATTAACGATGGCTCAGAACAACATGAGATCTTCGTCGATGAGTCGCTCAGAGACAGAGCTCTGGTACCACTGGACCGCATGCTGGATTTTGCCAAGACACTGAACATGCAGGTGAAAGGTAACGCCTAGGCTGTGAGCCTAAACGCGCCTTCGTATGTAAAAAAGCGCCTTTAAGGCGCTTTTTTACTGCCTATCGGTTGGTGACTGGCTAATCATACTAGACTTTATGGGCATTGTGAGGCCGTTTAAGGCATGGTAAAAAATGATAAGTGTCATCTTATTTGTGCCTTTAGTGCATGTTTTTAGATGACTTTTATTTTAACGTCAGATTTTTATGCTAGTGTTAATACGGTAATGGATAAGGCTTTTGTCTGTGCCGGATCTGTAAAGTGACGCAATGCCACTCTATCAACCCGCCGTGGTTAGGGATAACGCAAGATGAATATGCAATGGATCAGTGATCTCAATATAAGAAACAAACTTTTGCTGGTGATAGTGCCGCCCATTTTAGGGGCAACCTTCTTCGGTCTGTTTGTGGTCTATGGTCAATATCAGCTGCATCAAGGCCTGAGTCAGGTAGAGACCCTGTCCGAGTTGGCGGTTGTGAACAGCGATTTTGTTCATGAACTGCAGAAAGAGCGGGGCATGAGCGCCGGATTTCTCGGCTCTAAGGGCAAGAACTTTGGCGATAAATTGCCAAAGCAGCGACAGCTGAGTGATGAGCAGCTCAATAACTTCAAAGCCTTTATAAGTAGTCATGAGCTACCTAAGTCATTTGCCCAGCAGATGAGCCAGGTGAATCAAATGCTTAACCAGCTCAGCGATATGCGCCGCAAGGTAGATAGCTTAACCATTTCAGTGCCCGAAGAGGTAGCCTATTATACCAAACTCAATGGGTTACTCTTGGCGATCGTCGATCAGACCAGTCAACAAGGGGCTAGCCGTCAGATCGCGGTCGCCTCGGCCAGTTTTGCCGCCTTTTTGCAGATGAAGGAGCGTGCCGGTATCGAGCGGGCGGTGCTCAGCTCAACCTTCGGTAACAGCGCCTTTAAACCCGGTATGTTCCTCAAGTTTGTCAATCTGGTCTCAGAGCAGAACACCTATCAGGAGCGTTTCTTAGCCTTGGCTAACGATAAGGTGAGTGCGGACTATGGACAAGTCGCGTCATCGCCAGCCTTCATGGCGGTCACGGCACTGCGCGACAAGGCGATGAGCCAGGAGCCCGCGGCGCTAAGCGCTCAGAGCTCCACAGATTGGTTTGCTAAGTCTACTGCCCGCATAAATGCCCTGCGACAGTTTGAACGCCAATTGTCTCAACAACTTTTGGGTGACACCCGTGATGCGCTTGCCAACGCCAAGTCGCTCATGGTGACTGTTATCGTCTTGATGTTGGTTTCGGGTGTCATGGTGATCTTCCTGTCGGTGTTTATTGGCCGCTATCTGCATGGCTCCCTCAGACACCTGTATCACAAGGTGACAGAGTCCCAGAAACATTATGATCTCAGTGTACGAGTCGAGCTTTCGGGTGAAGATGAGATAGGTCAACTCGGCTCGGCCTTTAATCATATGATGGCCGACTTCGAGAAAGTGATCAGCATGGTGAGAACTAACACTCAGGGACTGCTCACCGCCTCCCAGGAGATGGAAGGCTGCGCGCGTACCATGCGTGAAGATGTCGCACTTGGCCATAGTGAAGTGGACCAGGTTGCCTCGGCAATGACAGAGATGAGCGCAACGGTGCAAGAGATAGCGCAAAATGCGGTACAGGCATCAGAAGCCTCGGCCCAGGCGAACAAGGAAGCCCAGGAGGGCAGTAAAGAGGTAGGACGCACCGCTGAATCGATCAACGAGTTGGCACTGGAGATCGCCGACGCGGCGCAGGCGATCAACAACCTCGACGAAGATATCAAAGGGATCGTCGATGTGCTTGGGGTGATCAGTGGTATCGCCGAGCAGACGAATTTACTCGCCCTCAATGCCGCCATCGAGGCTGCCCGCGCCGGCGAAATGGGACGTGGATTTGCCGTGGTCGCAGATGAGGTGCGTAGCCTGGCGCAAAGGGCGCAAACCTCCACCGAAGATATTCGCAGCATGACAGAGCGGCTAGAGCGAGGCGCTAAGATAGCGGTTAAGGCGATGGAGAGTGGACGCAGCAAGGCGGAGATCAGTGTGGTCGAGTCCAAGCGCGCCGGTGAGGAGCTTGTGCGCATCGTCAGTGAGGTAAGCGTGATAGACAGCATGAACGAGCAGATCGCGGCGGCGACCCATGAGCAATCGGCGGTGTCGGAAGAGGTAAACCAAAACGCGATGAAGATCAGCGACATCTACCGCAATACCCATGAAGTCTCCGATCGTCTCAGTGAGTTGAATGAGTCGTTGCTTAATGACGTGAGCGCCATGTCTGAGCTGGTTAGCAAGTTCAAATAGGGCGGATATGCAGCGAATTGGCGATCTATTACGCAAATGCCTGAGCAGACAGTTTTTTAGCTTGACCCTGTTTAGTGATTTGCGTAAAGTACCGCTCCGTTGATGTGATTCCGGTTGGACATTGCACAACGCTTCGGTGAGTTGTCCGAGTGGCTGAAGGAGCACGCCTGGAAAGTGTGTATACGGCAACGTATCGAGAGTTCGAATCTCTCACTCACCGCCACATTCAATAAGAAAGACGCCTAAGGGCGTCTTTTTTTATGTCTGTCTTAAACCTCTGTTCTCTATCTTCCTCATTTTCCTGCTGTTAAAAACAGGCAGTCGAACAAGCTATTAAAAGCTGTGTAAGCAGTCTGTAGTACCCGTCGCATGAAATGAATGCTCCGATTAAAGCCTTAAGAAAGGGATGCGCCTGGCTATAGGCAGGCAAGGGGATAAAGATTATAATCAAATGATAATGTTTTTAGTGCGAGGACTAGCCCATGGAAAATAAGACGGCACGTTTCACCGTGTTACTCGACCCCAGTAAGAAACAGGCGTTTGAACAACTTTGTGCCTCACAGGATCTTACTCCATCTCAGGTGGTGAGACAGCTGATCCGTGGCTATCTGGAACAACATGGCGTGAGCTATGGTCAGGCCGAACCGACCAAGAATCCTAAGGTTAAAGTCTAGCTAAGGGAGTGTCGAATCGGATTTGCCGATTCTTAGCTGGCCTGGATATGATAATTTTATTATAATGCGATTATCATTGTGAGCAGTGCTAAGCGTACTGGTGGCGAGTGAGCGACCCGATACCCAGACTGATCCTTACCTTTTAATGAAAGAGAAAGAGTTATGAGCGATACAATTCCACCATGCCCAAAATGTGAGTCACCTTATGCCTATGAAGATGGCTCATTGTTGATCTGTCCAGAATGTGCTCATGAATGGAATCCTAACGAAGTAGCGGTCGATCCCGATGCGATCATCCTTAAGGATGCGGTAGGTAACCTGCTAGAAGAGGGTGACAAGGTTACCCTGATTAAAGATCTAAAGGTGAAGGGCACTTCATTGACCCTGAAAGTGGGCACTAAGGCGGTAATCAACCGTTTTGTCGATGCCGACCACGATATCGACTGTAAGGTTGATGGCCATGGCCAGATGATGCTGAAATCTAAGTTCGTGAAGAAGCAGAGCTAAGGATTAGACTTCCTCTTAGTCTTAGTCTTAGTCTTAGTCTTAGTCTTAGTCTTAGTCTTAGTCTTAGTCTTAGCTCCAGTCTCAGACTTGGACCTATGCGTTAATAGAAAGACCTGCCTCTGGCAGGTCTTTTTTTGTCTCTCTGGCTAGTCAGTTCTTTGTAGGTGCTGTTTTTTTAGGGAAAGTGGCCTATAGGATCCTCATGGCTTACCGCTTGCCACCTTAGTTTGTTGCCTCGAATGGTTCATTTCAGCTGTCTTTAGCGCATTAGAGTAAGGGGCTAAAGAGATAGAAGAGGTGTTCTATCACCCTCTGGTACAAAGGCCTGCGCTGCCAACGCTTGTATTCTAGTTGCTCGGCGTTGTCGATATAACCCTGCTGCAGCTCCCTTAAGGATTCGGCAAACACCTTATCGTCCACCGCCAGGGTCAGTTCGAAGTTGAGCCATAGGCTGCGCATGTCCATGTTGACCGTGCCGATAAGGCAATGCTCATCGTCGATCAACACAGATTTAGTATGCAGCAGACCTCCCCTAAATCTGTGGATCTTGACGCCAGCCCTAAGCAGCTCCGCAAAGAAGGAGCGGCTGGCCCACTTGACCATAGTGGAATCGTTTTTCTGTGGAATGATGATGTTAACATCGACGCCGCGTGCGGCCGCCGTGATCAGTGCATCCAGCAGGTTTTCGCTGGGGACAAAATAGGGCGTGGTGATCACTATCTTACGACAAGCCTGGTAGAGGCTCTGCAGCAGCACCTGGTGGATCACCTCTTCGGGCATGCCCGGCCCAGAGGGGATCACCTGTACCAGAGAATCTTGTACTAGGGAATAGGCCTGTGTGGGCGCTTGAGGAAGGGCTGGCGGCTCGGGTAAGCATCGCTCGCTGGTTTCCACCTCCCAGTCCCATGCGGCAACTGTGCTTAGTAAGGGCACGGCGGGGCCGATTAAGCGCACCATGACATCTATCCATTGGCCGACGCCTTCGCTCTGCTTAAAGTACTTGGGATCCACCAGGTTCATCGAGCCTGTATAAGCGATTTGATTATCGATAACGACTATCTTGCGATGCAGGCGTAGATCCAGACGTCTAAAAAACATCCTTAAGGGGCTGACACTCAGCGCCTGGGAGATCTCTACGCCGGCGGCGCGCATCTGAGTCGGCCAGGGAGAATTAAAAAAGGTGCGACTACCGGCGGCGTCCAGCAGGATCTTCACTGCAACGCCGCGCTTGGAGGCATTGATTACCGCTCTGGCAACGTCATCGGCCAAGCCACCTGGATGCCAGATGTAAAACGCCATGACGACACTCTCTTGCGCCGCGTCGATATCTTGGGTGATCGAGTTGAGTATGCCCGAGGGCGTATGCTGCAAACACAGATGATTGCCGCTCAGAGAGGGGATTCCCAGCTGAGTATCGCACAGCTGGCTTATGGCTCTGGCGTGATCGCTTTGACGCTCTGGCGTGTGCTGAGGATGTTGATACAGCGCGGCGAACCATTGACCATAGGGCTTAAACATTGCCTTGGAGCGACTGGCCCGGGTTTGCCCCAGGTGTAATTCGCCAAACAGAATGTAGGCGATGATCCCCACCAGTGGAAGAAAGTAGATCACCAGTATCCAGGAGAAGGAGACTCCTATGGTGCGGCGTTTAACCACCAGGCGCAGCGCGATGGCGCCGAGCAGCAACCAATAGATGAATACGCCTGCGATGGCGAGAATTTGATGTACATTTTCCATAATGTCAGTATGAGCCTAGATCGCACTCGCTGAGTACGATTCGATAATGACGATGAAGCTAACTATAGCGTGATCGCTATCATATAGGCTAAGCTGCTGGTACCAAAGCACTATTTTAAACTGTCTCCTTAAGGCAGTTTATATCAATTATTAGAGTAACCCTGTGAGTCAAAAGCCAGCCAAGTCGACGCGATTGCCACGCCTGTGGTTAAAATCATTACTATTATTACTCCTATCTGCGGCTGTCTATGTGGCTGTGGCGACCTATCTTAACGGCGAGCCTGAGGTGATGATGAGTGAGATTGAACCTGTATTTGTCTCCCAATGTGTTACCGCCCCGAGTACCCGGGTGCTCGATAGTGAAGGGCGACTCAGGGTGGGGGTCTGGAACATCTATAAACAGCAAAAGAAGGGCTGGCAGCAGGATCTGACTGCGCTGGCCAGACGCAGTGAGCTGATGCTGTTGCAGGAAGCCAAGTTAAATGCTGGATTCCATCAATACCTCGACGGTTCGAGCCTGCATCTGGTGATGGCTAAGGCCTTTTCCCTACTAAAATCCCCGGTTGGTGTGATGAATCTCGCCACGGAGCAGGCGCGCGATGCCTGCGCCTACCATGCGGTAGAGCCTTGGATCCGTTTCGCTAAATCGACTCTTATCTCACGCTACCCCTTATCCAACGGCCAGACACTCTTAGTCGTCAATCTGCATGGGATCAACTTTGACTGGCAGTTAAAGAGTTACCGCGCCCAGTGGCAGCAGATCGTTCAGAAAATCAATCTGCATCAAGGCCCCGTGATATTAGGCGGCGACTTTAATACCTGGCGCGGACAGCGTATGGCCTATATTGAGCAACTGGCACATCAACTCAGGCTGAAGGAAGCCGTGTATGAGGAGGACAAGCGCCATCGGGTATTTGGCCTGCCTCTGGATCATCTCTATTATCGAGGCCTAAACCTGATGATGGCTGAGTCCTTCACCAGTGGCGCGTCGGATCACAATCCCATCTGGGCCGAATTTAAGTTAAAGCCTGGCGCCCATTAGTGCTGTTCTCATAAAGACTAACCCTAATAGCTTTTTCAGATGCACACACGTTAATTGGGTTAGGGTGTTTTTATCAGAACGGTCATGGGTAACGCCAAAGCTTCTATGGCGAGGCTCGGTAAGATTGTATGCGTAGCAGTGTTTTAGGCAAATGTTTTAGATAAGTGTTTAGATAAGTGCTTACATTAGTTTCTATATGAGTATTTAAGCATTTGAGTATCACTGGTAGTCGAAGCGACAGGCCTGTGTATGGCGATTGAAGCGCTCGAGGAAACCTGGGTGCTTGGCCAAGAAAGTCTTGCCAAAATAGACGCCTAGATCGATGCGCATATTGGGCCTTTTCACAAAGGCGTCCAGTGACAGTTGCGACTGGCGCACCTGGGCTTCAAATAGCAGGGCATTTTCCATCACGCCATCTATACGCTTGGCATCCAGCAACTTAACCAGTTCGGTGATCGTCGGAAACGTTTTCACCCGCTTAAACTTATTCTTGGCCAGCCAATGGGCGCTATTAGAATGGATACGCGCGCCAAATACTGTATTGGATTTTTGCTCATTTATGCTCGCCGGAATCCGATAATTCTTGTGGTAGTAAAAGTTCCACTCCTGCTGAATGAAGGTATTACTCAGTACGGCAAATTGATCGCGCCATTCGTTGCGAGAGGCGGAGAAGAAGGCGTCATATTTTCCCTGTTTGACGCTATTTTGTGCCCGGCCCCAGGGAAGGAAGATCACCCTATAGGGTTGTCCTATTTTTGCCATGACACAATCGAGTGCCGTTAACCCGTAACCGCTCTCATGGGCAACGCCCTGCGAATCTCTTTCCTGACTATGATAAGGCGCCCACTGCTGAGTGGTTATGGTGACCAGCTTAGGCTTGCCCTTTTGTGATGAATTATTTTGATCGCTCTTGGCGTTGCTATAAAAGGCAATAGAGAGAATAGTGCCGATTACAATCAGGCTCGAGCAAAATATTTTCAGCTTTGCTTGATGATGAAAAGAGCGTTTGGACTGGGCTTTGTTAACCATGGCGAACCTCGTTAGGCCTCTAAACTCAGTGTAGTGTCCACCGGCCCTCTGTCAAAAAACGCCTATGCCATGTACAGCTAACGTTGGAATGGGGGCGGGCAATTGGGGAGGGCGTTAGTCGAGGTGAGACGTAAATCGCATTGTCAGCCATGAGCATAGCAAACGGCTTTGTAACAAAGCTTGTCTAATCTGGTCTGGCTGCTGCAATTTGCTTGGCAACGTGATTTACTATGGGCCAACTGGGCTAAGCTCATGTATCGGCTAAGTATCTCCAATGACAGCAACAGCTAAGCAGGCCGTATAGCGATCCGTTTAAGCTAAGCATTCATCAGGAAATTTTCAGCCGTTAATAATAAGAATCAAGGGAAGAAGCATCATGAAAAAAAGCATCATCGCTGCCGCCATCGTCCTGGGGCTAGGTAGTTTAACCGCTTGTCAGACACACCAGGCAGAATCGGTAAATTCTCAAGGGGCTAGTGCACTAGAGGTACAGGCATTAAGTTTTAGCGAGTTTTCAACGCAATTTATCGATGCCTTGTGGCAACAGTCGCCTACCTGGGCGCTCTATAGTGGCTATCACAAGTACGATGGTGTGCTTAAGGTGCCAAATGCTCAAAGCCGCAAAGAGAGCCTAGCCTTCGTCGATGCCCAACTTAAGCTGCTCAATGGGTTCGACATGAATAAGCTCACGCCTAGCGAGCTGATCGACTATAAGCTTATCGAGAACCTATTGAAGCAAGACCGTTGGGAGATAGAGACCTTTAAGTCGTGGCAGTGGAACCCAGCTAATTACAATGTTGCGGGCGGTTTTGCACAGCTGATCAACGAAGATTTTGCGCCGCTTGACGTGCGTCTGCGCTCATTCTTGTCCCGTATGGAAAATGTGCCGGCCTACTATGTGGCGGCAAGGCAGAATATCGATAAGCCGACCTTGGAACATACGCAATTGGCCATCATGCAAAACCGTGGTGCCTTCAGCGTGTTTTCCGACGATCTGCTAAAACAGGTCGCCGCCTCGGGTCTTAGCGATGATGAGAAGGCGCTGTTCAATTCTCGTTTCAAACTCGTGGTCGATGCCATCAACCAGCATATCGACTGGTTGACTAGCCTTGAGGCTAAGCTAACCAGAGAGGGCGCCCGTAGCTTTAGAATTGGCGAGGCGCTCTACGAGCAGAAGTTTGCCTTTGACATTCAATCGGGCATGTCTGCCAAGCAGCTGTATGAGAAGGCCCTTGCCGATAAGGCCAGAGTCCAAGGTGAGATGGCTAAGATCACCAAGCAGCTGTGGAGCAAATATTTCAATACCCAGATGCCAAGCGACACTAAGGTGGCAACCCGCCAGCTGATTGATAAGTTGTCGTCGCGTCATGTTAAACGTGAAGACTTCGTGACCGAGGTGCGCGCTCAGATCCCCGAGTTGGTAAAGTTTGTCAACGACAAGCAGCTGGTCACCCTAGATCCTAAGAAGCCGCTGGTTGTGCGTGAAACCCCAGAATATATGCGCGGTTTTGCCGGTGCCTCGATTAGCGCGCCTGGTCCCTATGAGAAGACGGGCAACACTTACTATAACGTCACGCCACTCGATGGCATGAGCGACGCTTCTGCAGAGAGTTACTTGAGAGAATACAACCATTGGATCTTGCAGGTGCTCAATATTCACGAGGCGATTCCTGGCCACTATACCCAGTTGGTCTACTCCAATGAGTCGCCGAGTCTGGTGAAGAGCCTATTTGGCAACGGCGCCATGGTCGAGGGCTGGGCCGTTTATGCCGAGCGTATGATGCTCGAAGAGGGCTATGGTAACTTCGAGCCTGAGATGTGGCTAATGTACTACAAGTGGAACCTGAGGGTCATTGCCAACACGATTCTGGATTACAGCATTCAGGTGAAGGGGATGACCGAAGAGGAGGCGATTGCGCTGATGACTCAGGAGGCGTTCCAACAACAGGCGGAAGCAGAGGGCAAATGGCGCCGCGCGACCCTGAGTCAGGTGCAGCTAACGAGCTACTATGCGGGTTATCGCGAGATCTATGATTTCCGCGAAGAACTTAAGGCTAAACAGGGGGAAGACTTTAACCTTAAAGGTTTCCACGAACAGTTCTTAAGTTATGGTAGTGCGCCGGTGAAGTACATTCGTCAGCTGATGCTCAAGTAAGATAGACAAGTGATTAAGGCCCCTAAAGGGGCCTTTTTTGTCCCTTCGTCACAGCACCTGTGAGATGTCGGTCATAGTTTTATCCTCAGGTGAGATAAAGGACTGGATTGGCTCGATGAGTTAATGTAACCTTAATGATAATTGTTATCATTAAGGTTGTTAAATGGAAAGAGTGCTACTCGTTGATGATGATCCCTTTGCGCGCGAAATCCTTTATCTTGGCTTAATGGCCAGCGGGTATCAGGTGCATTGTGCCAGTAATGGCCAGGAAGCGCTGTTGATCTTAGGTAAAATGGCGATAGATCTCATTATCTTAGATGTTGAGATGCCTCATCTGGATGGCTTTGCCTTTCTGCAGGCTCGCAGCGATAATCTGCCGGTGATCCTCATCTCGGCTACCGATGAAGAGGAGAGGCGGATAAAAGGATTTCGCCTCGGTGCCGATGATTTTATCTCTAAGCCGGTCAGTGTACGCGAGCTGGTGGCTCGTATCGATGCGCTACGCCGCCGCGCGGACATCACTAAGTCCCAGTTGACCGAGGTTCTGCCGTTGCCGATAAAGGCGATCTACTTTAATCAGAATGACTTTAGCATCGAGGTAGCCGAAAGACGTGTCGCCTTAACCCAGACGGAGTTCAAGCTGCTCAAATACCTTTTCGATCGCAAGGGCGAGGTGATCACTAAACAGGAACTGCAGCGTAGTGTGTTAAAGAAAGATCTCGGACAGTTTGATCGTAATCTGGATATGCACATCAGTAACACCCGGCGCAAACTGGCCAAGATCAGCCTGCCAAAAACCATCATCAATACGGTAAGAGGCCAAGGCTACAGCTTTCTTTGCTAGGGCCTGTTTAGCTTTCGGGTCTAACTTGTGTGTTAACTTGGGGGAGAGCCAAAGCTGTTGGCGTCTTGTCCTTGTGTCTATAGTTTTTTGTAACAGTGCTTTATGCTCGAGTCGAGCATTGGAGCATTGGAGCATTGGAGCATTGGAGCATTGGAGCAATAGAGCAGAGCGGCCTAGCTTTGTCTTGGACTCGCAGTGTCCTGGCTTAGTCTATCTCCAGCCATAAGCAGTTAGACGCATATATCGGTTGGACGCATATAGATGTTCCCTTAGCCGCCGCTATCTGCATTTGTCGGCTGTTTGACTGCGTTATCTCGGGTTGCTTTGCAGCCAAAAAACCGCCTTGATTCTGCCTTGTATAAATCACCTTCAAACTGCCGAAAAACAAACGGCAAAGATCAACGGGCCCTAGGGAAGGTGCGAATAAGTCCCGTGCTTGCTCTGCGTGTGCTTAAAGTGGATAGATGCTAGGCACAGTTTGCAGCGAATGGCCCTAGTCCTTCGCAAGAACTGTAACGCAGCAAATACCGCTGTAAGCCTCGCCCTGCGGGGCTTTGATAGCAACACCATTTCGGCGTTATTCAACTTCAGCAGGCCTCGGCATGCCCTCAGTTGAATGCCTTGAACTGTCGCTGCTATCAAAGCCAGAGCTGTGCTGCTTGCTCTGCGTGTGCTTAAAGTGGATAGATGCTAGGCACAGTTTGCAGCGAATGGCCCTAGTCCTTCGCAAGAACTGTAACGCAGCAAATACCGCTGTAAGCCTCGCCCTGCGGGGCTTTGATAGCAACACCATTTCGGCGTTATTCAACTTCAGCAGGCCTCGGCATGCCCTCAGTTGAATGCCTTGAACTGTCGCTGCTATCAAAGCCAGAGCTGTGCGACGACTTGTTCGCACCTTCCCTAGTCATTTTGACAGCAAAAAATCTGGCTTTTATTTGGCGCAAGCGCTGCGAAAATGGGGCAAATTAGTTTATCCTTAGGGGATCAGCAGACCCAAGACGTCTGCCTTAACTCAATGAAGGAATGGATATGCTAATCAGTGCCAATTTTGACGGCGGTAATATTGAGGTCATCAACCAAGATGATATCAATAATGTGCAACTGGCCATTAGACCCGATGAAGGGGGCGAGTTTTTTCAGTGGTTTAACTTTCGCCTGCAAGGTGAAGTGGGCCAGCGCTATACCCTGAATATCATCAACGCGGGTCAGGCTTCTTACACCAAAGGTTGGGAAGACTATCAAGCTGCGGCAACCTACGACCGACAGCAATGGTTTCGCCTGCCGACGCATTATCAAGATGGCAAACTGACCATAGAGGTAGAGTTGGATTGTGAGATGATCCAGATTGCCTACTTCGCCCCCTATAGCTACGAGCGTCATCAAGACCTGCTCAGCGCCGTACAGGTCCATCCCTTAGTCTCTATCGAGCATCTGGGTAAAACCTTAGACGATCGCGACATGACCCTGGTTAAGGTGGGTGATGAAAATGAAGAGAAAGCCAAGATCTGGCTCACCGCGCGCCAGCACCCGGGTGAAACCATGGCCGAATGGCTGGTGGAAGGTTTGCTGAATAACCTGCTCGATGGCGATTGCCCAACGGCCAAGGCGCTGCTGGACAAGGCTAACTTCTATATCGTGCCTAACATGAATCCCGATGGTGGCGTACGTGGCCACCTGAGAACCAACGCTAAGGGGGTTAACCTCAACCGCGAATGGCAGAGTCCATCGCTAGAGAAGAGCCCAGAGGTGTACCATGTGGTCAATCGGATGAAAGAAACCGGCGTCGATCTCTATTACGATGTTCATGGCGACGAAGGCCTGCCTTATGTGTTCCTCGCTGGCTGCGAAGGTGTACCGGGTTACAACCAGAAGATGGCCGATCTGCAAGCCGATTTTGTTAAGGCCCTGCTGATGGCCAGTGCCGATTTTCAAGATGAATTTGGCTACGATAAGGATGAACCGGGTCAGGCGAATCTTACCGTGGCTTCAAACTGGGTGGCGCAAACCTTTGGCTGTCTCTCTAATACCCTAGAGATGCCGTTTAAAGATAATGCCAACATGCCAGATCCTATGTCTGGCTGGTCACCTGAGCGTTGTATCTACCTTGGCGAGGCGTCACTGCTGGCGATGCTGGCCGTGGTCGATAAGCTGAGATAGGAGGGGAGATGGCCTTAGTAGAATGCCCAAGCTGTCATAAGCGCATATCGAGTTTGGCTAAGAGCTGCCCGCACTGTTCTTCCGGCCTGTCGGGAGATAATGAGTCGCTTAATCGGATCAGTCATATTAAGCGCACCAATCAGTTGATGAATCAGAGTTTTCTGGCGATGACGCTGTTTATCGCCGGTGTAGTGCTCTGGTTTTGGGGCGGCGAACCCGCCGAGGGACTCAGAGCCAATATCGCTGGCATCTGCTTCGTCTTTGGCTTTATCGGTTATCTGATAGCCAGAATCCGCATCGTGTTACATAAACGGAAGAGTATATGAGTGATATCAATAAGGTGATCGATGATATGCCCCAAGAGGTATATGAGCGATTACTCAGCGCCGTCGAACTCGGCAAGTGGGAAGACGGCACTGTGCTGTCTGATGAGCAGAGAGACTCGACCCTGCAACTTGTGATGATGTATCAGGCTCGCAGGTTAGATCAGAAGGATCACTTCACCATCAATAATCAGGGTGAGCTGAACGAGCTGTCGAAGGCCGAACTGAAACGTCAGTTTAAGGGCGAGAGTATCGCCGCCTTCAAAGAGCAAGACCTCTAAGCGCAAAAAGCCCCTTTAATAAGGGGCTTTTTAATTCATCGTCTGTTGGCTAATAAGCTGTTTAGCTTATCGCCTTTAGGCCTCGCTAGTCTTCGGTCAGCTCGCCGCAGAGATCTTGCTGCATCTGCACCCGAATATCGCTTACCGAAAGCTCGGTCGACAGCAGGTAATGCAGTTTGCTGAGTGCGGCTTCCGTCGTCATATCGAAACCACTGATCACCCCGGCCTTGGCCAGCGCATTGCCCGTGGCATAGCCACCCATGTTGACCTTACCCTGCAGACACTGGGTGAGGTTCACCAATATGATGCCGCGCTCGTTGGCTCTACGCAGACACTCGAGCAGCTCAGGATTCTGTGGTGCGTTACCCACGCCGTAGGTGAGCAAAATCAGCGCCTTGACCGGCTGCTGCAGTATGTTGTCGATGATCTCAGTAGTGATCCCCGGGTAGAGGGTGACCACGCCTATTGGCTGCGGACTGATCTTGTTGACCGTGAGGGTATTGGCCTTGCTATCTGAGATGCGTCCCGCCTTGAGGCGGATCTTAATGCCCGCCTCTAACAGGATAGGGAAGTTGGGCGAGGCAAAGGCATCGAAGCCGTCCGCATGGGCCTTGGTGGTACGATTGCCACGAAACAGCTTGTTGTTAAAGAATAGACATACCTCGGCTACAGGATAGTTGGCAGCGATATAGAGGGCGTTGAGCAGATTGGTCTGGCCGTCGGAGCGCAGCTGGGCCAGTGGGATTTGTGAGCCGGTGACGATCACGGGCTTGGTGAGCCCCTGAAGCATGAAAGAAAGCGCCGAGGCGGTAAAGGCCATGGTATCTGTGCCGTGCAGGATCACGAAGCCGTCATACTTGTCATAGTTCGCCTTGATATCCTCGGCGATCATCTGCCAGTCTGTCGGCGCCATGTTGGAGGAGTCGATCAGGGGACAGTATTCATGGATGACAAAGTCTGGCATCTCCTGGTGAAAAAACTCTGGCATGGCCTTTACGCAGTCGGTAAGAAACCCTGGTACCGGGGCGAAACCATTGTCTGTCTTTTGCATGCCTATGGTGCCGCCTGTGTAGGCGACATAGATGGAGGGCTTTTTCATTATAGTGATAGCTTTATTGATGCAGGATTGGCGCGATTATACTTAGGATGACGCCAATAAAAAAGCCCGCATCGGCGGGCTTTATTGTGATTGAGTCGCGATAGCGATTAATAGTTACAGCTGTCGCAGTAGAGATAGAGGCCCTTTGGATCGTCAAAGGCGTTAAACTCTTCGGCGACGCTGCTGACCTGACCAAGCAGCTGCTCGACTAGGCTGCTCTGAGACAGGCTCTGTGGCATATAGCTAACCGCCTGGGCAAACATCTCTTGAATGAACAGCTCTTGGGGAGAGAGTTCCTGCTCGATCAATTTGGTGTCGAACTTCTCAAGCTTAGCCAGCTCGGCCGCCTTGGTGACGGCTTGCTGCAGATCGCCGAGTTCATCGACCAGGCCAAGGTCTAGGGCGCGCTTGCCTGACCAGACACGGCCCTGAGCGATTTTATCCACCTCTTCGGGCTTCATGCCACGCTCTTCAGAGACGAGAGAGATAAAGTCCTGATAGCCGCGCTCGATATGACGCTGGATGATCGCCTTAAGCTCATCGCTGATCCCTTGGGTGCTGGAAAACGCCGTCCAGCCAGAGGTCGATACGCCGTCTGTGTGGATCCCGATCTCAGCCAATGAATCTTCGAAGGTGGTCATCATACCGAAGATGCCGATAGATCCCGTAAGTGTCGTCGGTGTGGCAAAGATGTAATCGGCGCTCGCCGAGATCCAGTAGCCACCCGAGGCGGCGTAGGTGCCCATGCTCACTACCACAGGTTTATTGGCCTCCTTCAGGGCCAGTACTTCCTGGCGGATCTGCTCCGAGGCAAACGCGCTGCCGCCAGGGCTGTCGACTCTCAGTACGACCGCTTTTACCTTGTCGTCGAATCTGGCCTTACGTAGCAGGGCAGAGGTGCTCTCGCCGCCGATCTGGCCTGCTGCCTGGTGACCATTGAGAATGTTACCCTTGGCCACTATGATGCCGACGGCATCGTGCATCAGCACAGGCGGGAATTGTTGAATAACGCTCTGGTAGTCATAGAAGCTAATCTGCTTGAAACTGTGACCCTCTTTGGCCTTACCAACTTGCTCTACCATATCCAGACGGAACTGCTCGGCGGAGGCGAGTTTATCGACCCAGCCAAGGTTCATCGCCATCTGTGATGAGCGGCCTTTGGCCTTGTCGAGTTCGCTAAGGTAACGCTCGGCGCTGAGCATGAGGTCTTGCTGCTTGATGCCGCGGTTCTCACTGACCGTGGCTTCGTAGCTATCCCAGATATCTTGCAGCAGTTCGCGGTTGGCCGATTTGGCGGCCTCAGACATGTCGTCGCGCATGAAGGGCTCGACCGCAGACTTAAAGGTACCCACCCTGAAGACGTGCGCCTTGATCTTGAGCTTGTCCAGTGCCGACTTGAAATATTGACGATAGCGGCTCAGGCCTTCGATCTCTACCGAACCCTGGGGGTTGAGGTAGATGGTATCGGCGAAGCTCGCCAGGAAGTATTGGTTTTGTCCATACCAGTTGCCCATGGCAATAATTGGCTTACCCGAGTCTTTAAAGCGACTTAGTGCATCACCTATGCTCTGTAGCTTGCTGATCCCCGTCCATCTCAGGTGACCAATGTCGAGCACTATGGCGGAGATACGCTTGTCGCTGGCGGCGTTATCGATAGCATTTAGCAGATCGGCGAGCAGGATCTCGCCATCACTCTGGCCCCCTTTGCCACTCTTCATGGCGGCCTCGATGGGATCCACCTGGCGCTTTTGCTCAACCACGCTACCGGAGAGATCCAGCACCAATGCTGATCCCTCTTCGACGGTCGGGCTCTCCTCGCCGGCGAGGATCACAACTAATAGGGCGATAAAACCGAAGAAGAATAGATTTAAGATCACCTTGCGTGTGGTATTCACCACCTTCCACAAGGTGGAAAAGATCCGTTTAAATATTGAGGGCTTAGCGGACATTATCCACTCCTTTATGACTCTGACCCCTCTATGCTAACTGAAAATAACCACGGGGGCGAAACACAATTGTAAATGAATCTTAAGCTTTGGCATGCATTGAGTATTGAGCAAAATGGAAACAGCGGGTATGCTGATTTAAATCACTTGTTTAAAAAGGATGTTTAAATGTCGTTTCCGCATTTATTAGAACCCTTAGATCTTGGCTTCACACAACTGAAGAATCGTGTGCTCATGGGCTCCATGCACACAGGTCTCGAAGAAGAAAAGGGCGGTTTTGAGAAACTGGCAAAATTCTATCAAGAACGTGCTGCCGGTGGTGTTGGTTTAATTGTCACCGGTGGGATCTCGCCGAACCTCAGAGGCCGATTGGCGCCTAATGCCTGTCAGCTTAGCTTTCCCTGGCAGGTGGCCAAGCATAAAATCGTCACTCAGGCGGTGCACCAGGCAGGCGGTAAGATCTGTATGCAGATCCTGCATGCCGGACGTTACGGTTATCATCCTTTTTCACAGGCGCCGAGCAAGATAAAGTCGCCTATTACGCCTTTTACCCCGTCGGCCATGTCAGGACGTCAGGTAAGAAGCACCATTAAAGATTACGCCACCACGGCGGCGCTGGCTAAGAAGGCGGGCTATGATGGCGTCGAAGTGATGGGATCTGAAGGCTACCTCATTAATCAGTTTATCTGTGCCAGAACCAATAAACGCAGCGATGAATGGGGTGGCGAATTTAGCCAAAGAGCCAGGTTCCCGGTGGAGATCGTCAAGGGGATCCGCGAGAAGGTCGGTAGCGATTTTATTATCGTGTTTCGTCTCTCTATGCTGGATCTGGTGGATAACGGTTCTTCCTGGGAAGAGGTGGTGCAGCTGGCTAAATGGTTGGAAAGCGCCGGCGTGACCATCATCAACACAGGAATAGGCTGGCATGAGGCCAGGGTGCCGACTATTGCCACCAGCGTGCCTCGCGGCGCCTTCGCTTGGGTCACCGAGCGCCTCAAGCAAGAGGTGAGTGTGCCGCTTATCGCCACCAACCGCATCAATACTCCTGAAATAGGTGAGCAGATCATTGCATCGGGTCAGGCCGACATGGTCTCAATGGCCCGTCCATTCCTGGCCGATGCCGAGTTCGTCAATAAGGCGGCGGCTGGAGAGAGCAAGCTTATCAACACCTGTATCGGTTGTAATCAGGCCTGTTTGGATCATACCTTTGCGCTGAAGCGCGCGACCTGCCTGGTTAACCCCAGGGCCTGTTATGAGACTGAGCTTAACTTCACGCCAGCTAACAACAAGAAGCGCATAGCCGTCATGGGCGCAGGACCTGCCGGCATGGCATTTTCCATCTATGCCGCCAGCCGCGGCCATCAGGTCGTACTGTTTGAGGCCAAAGGCGAGGTAGGTGGTCAATTTAACCTGGCCCGTAAGATCCCGGGCAAAGAAGAGTTTGATGAGACCATACGTTACTTCACCGAGCAGATGAAGTTGCACAAAGTCGAACTCAGGCTCAACACCCGACTGGACGCCTCAGTGGTTAGAGACGAGCCCTTCGACGAAGTGGTTATTGCCGCGGGTGTCGTGCCAAGAGCGCTCGATTTACCTGGCTTTAAGAGTCCCAAGGTGGTGAACTATCAACAGGTTCTCAATGGCGAGGTTGAGGTAGGCGAGCGGGTAGCGCTTATCGGCGCCGGCGGCATAGGCTTCGATATGGCCCACTATCTTGGAGAGCAGGAGTCGACCACGCTTAAACCCGATACCTGGCTGAAGCAGTGGGGTATCGATAAGTCCTATGGCGAGCGAGGCGGTTTGACTACACCTGAGTCTGAACATCCGAGCCGTAAGATCTATTTGCTGCAACGTAAAACCAGCAAGATGGGTAAGGGACTTGGCAAGACTACTGGTTGGATCCACCGTGCCGTGGCTAAACATCACGATGTCGAGATGCTAAACGGCGTCAGCTACGAGAAGTTTGACGAACAAGGCCTGCATATCAAGGTGGGTGAAGAGGCCAAGGTACTCGAGGTCGATAATGTGGTCTTGTGCGCGGGGCAAGAGTCCAACCGCAGTCTGGTCGATGAGATGAAAAACAGCGGACTGCCGGTGCATCTGATTGGTGGAGTGGACGTCGCGGCAGAACTTGACGCGAAACGGGCGATTCGCCAAGGCGCCGAACTGGCCGCAAGCATCTAAACTGGCCGGCTTAAACTAGTATCGAGTACAAAGAGCGGAGCTGAATTCAGCACGTTCGTTGCTACTTCGACGTTTTATTAAGTAAAAGCTAACCTTATGGGTTAGCTTTTTTTATACCCTTGGCATACCTTAAGTGAATGCTTTATGTGAGCTGAGTAAGAATGCGGTGACAGTAGGGTGAGAGTACGGCGAGTGCTCAGTAAAAACAGCTAAGATAACCCTTAGATATGGGGATGAAATAATGAAAACAATGAAAACAAAGAAAGCCAACATCGTGACCAGGAACAATACCCAATCTAAAATCAAAACTAACAGTATGACGAGAACACATGGATTACTGCTCAGCCTGTTGTGCTTGGTAACGGCCCTGATGCTTGCCGGGCCCTTAAGGGCCGAGACCTATGACGCCGAGTTGGCCGCCAAGGATGAATATGGCATGAAGCGTTACGTGATGGCCATGCTCATGAGCGGCCCTAATCGCGACCAAACCGAAGAAGAGGCAGAGCGGCTGCAGCGGGCGCACTTGGATAATATCACTCGATTGGCCGAGGCAGGCAAACTGGTGCTTGCAGGCCCTTTCCTGGAAGAGGGTTCGCTTAGGGGGATCTATATCTTCAACGTCACTAGCGTCGAGGAGGCTAAGGCACTAACCGAATCCGACCCCGCCATTAAGGCCGGTCGCCTGGTGATGGAGCTGCATCCCTGGTATGGCAGCGCCGCTCTGATGGAGGTTAATCGGCTGCACGATAAGCTAGCGAAAAAAGCGATCTAACAGACAGTGAAGTAAGACAGCTGAAGACTGCCAAAGCATTATTCTCGGTTTATCTGATGCTTTTCTGATGGTTTGTCTAGGTGGGCTTTGGCTAAGTTTTTGTTTAAGGCTTTGCCTAAATTTCTGTACAAGGTTTTGTATTAGGCTTTGGCTTAGGCTCTGTATAAGGCTATGCCTTAGCGGGGAGCTAAGTAGGGAGCTAAGTTGGGCGCGAAGTAGGAAGCTAACTTGAGCGCAGAGAGGGGCGCTGAGTGAGTATCTGCGAGTCAGTCGGCGGTGCAGGCTAACTCGATAGAGACTTGTGCGGTAACGACCTCTGCCCCCTGGGCCGAGAGCGCCAGATCCAGATCGCCATCGGGATGACAGCAGCAGGGCAGGCACTCATCCTCTTCCAGCTCTACCAGCGGCTCGGTATGGTAGACGACACTGCCGCGATTGACCTTGGTCTTACAGGCACCACAAAAGCCGTTGCGACACTCAGAGAAGATACGGACTTTCTTCTGCTCGAGCGCCGCCAACAGGCTCTGGTGGTTGCTGGTATAAAGTAGGACAGGTTGCCCTTGAAGGCTCACGATAGGAGCCTTCTTAAAGATCGCCTTGTTAAAGGCCTCTTTCTTATAGATCAAAGTCGGCAAACTCACTTTCGTCGACAGAGGCGTCGATCTGACCCACTAGGTAAGAGGAGACCTCAACTTCCTGTGGCGCGACCTGTACCGAATCACTCTCCAACCAGTTCTTCATCCACGGCAGAGGGTTGCTCTGATCGGCATATGGGCTTGCCAGGTTGACAGACTTCATACGCTCGTTGGTGATGTACTCAACGTACTGGCAGAGGATCTGCTCGTTCAGGCCGATCATAGAGCCATCCTTAAACAGGTACTTGGCCCACTCTTTCTCTTGCTCGGCAGCCTTAACGAAGATATCGATCGCCTGCTGTTCGCACTCTTTGGCGATCTCGGCCATCTCAGGATCGTCCTTGCCGCCTTGCATCAGCTTAAGGATATGCTGAGTGCTGTTAAGGTGAAGGGCTTCATCACGGGCGATGAGGCGGATGATCTTGGCGTTACCTTCCATCACCTTACGCTCGGCGAAGGCGAATGAGCAGGCGAAGCTGACGTAGAAGCGGATCGCCTCAAGTACGTTAACCGACATCATGCACAGGTAGAGGGCTTTCTTGATCTCACGGGTGGTGACCACTAGGGTCTTGCCGTTGATCTCGTGAGTGCCTTCGCCCATCAGATGATAGATCTGGCTGAGTTCAATCAGGTTATCGTAGTAATCGGCAATATCGCTGGCACGCTTGAGGATCTCTTCGTTCTGGACGATGTCGTCGAATACTACCGAAGGATCGTTCACGATGTTACGAATGATGTGGGTGTATGAGCGAGAGTGAATCGTCTCGGAGAAAGACCAGGTCTCGATCCAGGTCTCAAGCTCTGGCAGCGACACTAATGGCAGGAAGGCGACGTTTGGCGAGCGTCCCTGAATAGAATCCAGTAGGGTCTGGTACTTGAGGTTAGAGATAAAGATATGCTTCTCATGATCCGGCAGCGCCGCGTAATCAATCTTATCTTTGCTGACATCCACTTCTTCAGGACGCCAGAAGAAAGAGAGTTGCTTCTCGATCAGCTTTTCGAACACTTCATATTTTTGCAGATCGTAACGGGCAACGTTAACCGATTGACCGAGAAACATGGGTTCCAGCAGGGCATTATTAGGTGTTTGACAAAATGTTGAATAGGCCATTTTTCTATCTTCCGATAAAGGGGGCTAGGCCCCCTGATAAAAGGTTAAAACACGTAGAGTTAGATCTTACAGGCGCCGCCTGCACAGCTATCGTCTTCTTTCTCAATGGAGGTGATATCGTCATATTTATCTGACGCACCGTCACGTGTGTTGTGATAGTAAAGTGTCTTCACACCATATTTGTATGCCGTTAGTAGGTCTTTCAGCAGCACCCGCATAGGCACCTTGGCGCCTGGGAAGCGGCTTGGGTCATAGTTGGTGTTGGCCGAGATAGATTGGTCAACAAACTTCTGCATCAAGCCTACCAGCTGCAGGTAACCTTCGTTGCCTGGCATGTTCCAAAGTAGCTCGTAGCTGTACTGGTACTTCTCGAAGTCCGGTACCACTTGCTTGAGCTGACCGTCCTTGCTGGCTTTAACGCTGATAAGACCGCGTGGAGGCTCGATACCGTTAGTCGCGTTTGAGATCTGCGATGAGGTCTCAGATGGCATCAGGGCCGACAGGGTCGAGTTACGCAGGCCGTGGGTCTTGATCTCCTCACGTAGCGTTTCCCAATCCAGGTGCAGTGGCTCGTCACAAATCTTATCGAGATCGCGCTTGTAGGTATCGATAGGCAGAATACCCTTGGCGTAGTTGGTCTCGTGGAAGGCAGGGCAGGCGCCTTGCTCTTTTGCCAGCTTCATCGAGGCCTTCAGCAGATAGAACTGGATCGCTTCGAAGGTCTTGTGCGTGATGCCGTTGGCGCTGCCGTCTGAGTAGCGTACACCTTCTTTGGCCAGATAGTTGGCAAAGTTGATCACACCAATACCGAGCGTACGACGATTGATTGAGCCTTTGTGCGCCGAAACGATCGGGTAGTCTTGATAATCAAGTAGGCTATCGAGTGCACGCACGGCAAGATCTGCCAGGCTTTCGAGCTCGTCCAACTTCTTGATGGCACCCAGGTTCAATGCAGATAGGGTACACAGGGCTATTTCACCATCGGGATCGTCGATGTTGTTTAGCGGCTTGGTCGGCAATGCGATTTCAAGACACAGGTTAGATTGACGCACCGGCGCAACCTTAGCATCGAACGGACTGTGAGTATTACAGTGATCCACGTTCTGGATATAGATACGACCCGTTGAGGCACGCTCTTGCATCATCAAGGAGAAGAGTTCTACCGCCTTGATCTGCTTCTTACGGATGCTCTCATCTTGCTCATATTTCACATACAGACGCTCGAACTCGGCCTGATCTTCGAAGAAGGCATCATATAGACCTGGTACATCTGATGGGCTAAACAGGGTGATCATGCCGCCCTGAATAAGACGCTGGTACATCAGCTTGTTGAGTTGCACGCCGTAGTCCAGGTGACGAATACGGTTATCTTCTACGCCGCGGTTGTTCTTCAGCACCAGCAGAGACTCAACCTCAAGGTGCCACATCGGGTAGAACAGGGTTGCCGCGCCGCCGCGAACGCCGCCTTGCGAACAAGACTTAACCGCCGTCTGGAAATACTTATAGAAAGGCAGGCAGCCTGTGTGGAACGCCTCACCGCCGCGGATTGGGCTGCCCAGCGCGCGGATACGGCCAGCGTTGACCCCGATGCCAGCACGTTGCGACACATATTTCACGATAGAAGAGGCGGTCGCATTGATAGAGTCCAGGCTGTCGCCACACTCGATCAGTACGCAAGAGCTGAACTGACGTGTCGGCGTACGCACGCCTGACATGATAGGTGTCGGTAGCGAGATCTTAAAGGTCGAGGTCGCATCATAGAAATCTTTAACGTACTGAAGACGCGTCTCTTTCGGGTAGTTGGCAAACAGACAGGCCGCCACCAGAATATAGAGGAACTGCGCGCTCTCGTACACTTCGTGGGTGACACGGTTTTGAACCAGGTACTTACCTTCCAGCTGCTTAACCGCGGCATAAGAGAAGTTCATGTCGCGCCAGTGGTCGATATAGCTGTCGAGTGTGTCTAACTCCTCGCGGCTATAGTCGTTAAGAATATGCGTGTCATATTTGCCTAGCTCAACCAGCTTCACCACATGCTCGTATAGCGAAGGCGGCTCAAACTGACCGAAGGCTTTCTTGCGCAGGTGGAAAATGGCCAGACGTGCAGAGAGGAACTGATAGTCTGGTGATTCTGGCGAGATAAGGTCGGCTGCGGCCTTAATAATGGTTTCGTGGATCGCTTCAGTTGGAATTCCATCATAAAACTGAAGGTGTGAACGTAACTCGACTTCCGATACTGAGACATTATTCAGTCCTTTGGCCGCCCAAGTGATCACTCGGTGGATCTTATCGAGATCGATAGTTTCACGTTCGCCACTGCGCTTCGTGACTTGCATATTGCTGTTCATTGAAGATAAGCCTTGAATTAAATATCGCTAGGGGTGAAAAGCTCCACCCTACGTTTCCATGTAAAAACAATCGAAGATGTTAAAAAAGTACCTGAGCATTACTGCAGTTCTAGTGGCTTCGACCGCCGCCCATACACAAGATATGGTGTTTTTTCTTTTGTAGGATACAAGATAGTGAGGTTGGTGGGATATTGCAAGCGGGTTTTTAGGGGACAAGTTGTGGATATCTTGGGGGTAAACCAAAGGGTTAGTAATGGCTTACCTTTAACCCTTGTTTTCAATTACGATAGCAAAGTCGGGTCAAGTTTTAGACTACCGATCACGCCTATCACGAAAGCTAAAATATTGGCCAGATCCTATGGATCTTTTTGTGCTAAAAAAGGATCGCGCTCCCAGTTATGACAACTTTTTACTTATGCGTCACACGCCCGCACACGAGAGCATGTGATTCATATCCCTTAACAGACACTTATCCCTGTTTTAGCAGCTCAAGTACCTTAGATGGCGCCTCGAAGCCAAAGTCGTGCGGCCATAGGTGTGCGTGGTCATTGTTTCCAATATAACCCCAATGCGCGATGCCGCCGAGCATGTCACTATTGCGGGCCGCCTCGAGGTCCCGTTTGGCATCGCCAAGATAGAGAATATGCGCACAGCGCAAACCCAGTTGCGATGCGGCCAGCCGCATCGGTGCGGGATGGGGTTTACTCTGGGTGGTGGAATCGCCGCTGATGATGGCTGGCATTTTATTGGCTAATTCAAGCCTGTGTAGCAGGGGCCTGGCAAAACGCGCCGCCTTATTGGTGACGACCCCATAGGGGATGCGCTGGTCACTAAGGTGTTGCAGCAGGGGCTGCATGCCATCAAACAGCTTGGCCGCCTGACCATTGACCCTGTGATAATGAGTAAGTAGCGCCTGCTGGATGGCCGCTTTCTCTTCATCATTAAGATGGGGCTGAGCGGCTTCGACCAAGGCCAGGCTGCCATGAGACGCTGCAAAGCGAATATCTTCCAGCAGTTGGCTGGGCAGTCCGAAGTCGTTTAGCGCAAGGTTTAGCGCCAGCACGAGATCTGGCGCCGTGTCGACTAAGGTGCCATCGAGGTCGAACAGCACGCCTTTTATCTGCACTGTATCTATAGCCACTGTATCGATAGGCATTGCATCGATAGACATCGAATCTGTCGCCAACCCTTTAGTCATCCTGCTTAACCGTGGCGATCATATAGTTGACGTCTAATGACTTGGTGTAACGGAAGATATCGGTCAGCGGGTTATAGGTGATGCCAGTGGCGTCGACGCACTCTAGCTCCACTGCATCGGCCATACCAATGAGTTCGGACGGCTTGATGTACTTCTTATGATCGTGGGTGCCCACAGGCAACATCTTAAGTAGATACTCGGCGCCAAGCACTGTCTCAACATAGGCCCTCAGGTTGCGGTTGATGGTCGAAAAGAACACATAGCCGCCAGGCTTGACCATGTCGCTACAGGCCATGATCACAGAGGCTGGGTCGGGCACGTGTTCGAGCATCTCCATGCAGGTGACTACATCATACTGACCCTTATGGCTATCTCTGTGGTGCTCTGCCGTGTCCTGGATGTAGTTAATCTCAACGCCCATCTCTAAGGCGTGAAGTTTAGCGACATCGAGAGGCTCGGCGCCCATATCCAATCCATCTACCTTAGCTCCCAGACGCGCCATGCTCTCTGAGAGAATACCGCCGCCGCAGCCGACATCCAGCACACGCTTGCCAAACAGGCCACCGACGGCTTGATCGATATAGTTGAGTCTCAGGGGATTGAGCTTATGAATAGGTTTAAATTCCCCTTCGGGATCCCACCAAGTGGCAGCCATCTTCTCAAACTTGGCAATTTCTTGCGGATCGACATTGGCATTGTTAGTCGCAGAAAGGTTAGACACGGACAGTCCTCACAAGGGGATAAATGATGTTGCTATTATACCCATCGCCTTAGATAAACAAAGGAGAAGCCAGCGAAAATGTCTGCTTAGTCATCAGATTGCTGTTAAAGCGTTCATTCAGCCTAAAACCGACTTAGGTTTTACGCCGTAAACAGATATTTGAGGTGAAATTTCAATAGGGTCTAGCGCCTTTAAATATCTGTGTTAGAATGCCAAATCACGTTTTCAGGCTTGATAAAATATTGCCTGGTTTTTAAGCAGTATTTTGTTGGCTAAATTTCAAGGGATCGAGCAGTTTATGACTGATCTGGCTTCATCTATAACACCAATTAATATTGAAGACGAATTAAAGAATTCATATTTGGATTACGCCATGAGCGTGATCGTTGGCCGTGCGTTACCCGATGTGCGTGACGGTCTAAAGCCGGTTCATCGCCGCGTATTATTCGCGATGAACGAGTTGAAGAACGATTGGAACAAACCTTATAAAAAGTCGGCGCGTGTCGTCGGTGATGTGATCGGTAAATATCACCCGCACGGTGACTCGGCCGTTTACGATACTATCGTTCGTATGGCGCAGCCGTTTTCTATGCGCTACACCTTGGTCGATGGTCAGGGTAACTTTGGTTCAGTCGATGGTGACGCCGCGGCGGCCATGCGTTATACCGAAATTCGTATGGACAAGCTGGCGCACCAACTGCTGGCCGACCTAGAGAAAGAAACCGTCGATTACGTCCCTAACTACGACGGTACCGAACAGATCCCGGCAGTGCTGCCGACCCGTATTCCTGCTTTGCTGGTCAACGGTTCGTCGGGTATCGCCGTGGGTATGGCGACCAACATTCCACCTCATAACCTGTCAGAAGTGATCTCCGGCTGTCTTGCGCTGATCGATGAGCCAAGTCTCTCTATCGAGCAGTTGATGGAACATATTCCAGGTCCGGACTTCCCAACGGCGGCGATCGTCAACGGCCGTAAGGGTATCGAAGATGCCTATAAGACGGGTCGTGGTAAGGCGGTCATGCGCGCCCGTGCTACCGTTGAGACTGAAGACAACGGTCGTGAACGCATTATCGTTACCGAGATCCCTTATCAGGTAAACAAGGCGCGCCTGATCGAGAAGATCGCCGAACTGGTAAAAGATAAGAAGATCGAAGGCATCAGTGGCCTGCGTGACGAGTCTGATAAAGACGGTATGCGTATCGTTATCGAGGTGAAGCGTGGCGAAGTGGGTGAGGTGATCCTCAACAACCTATACGCTCAGACACAGCTACAGACCTCTTTCGGTATCAACATGGTGGCCTTGACCAATGGTCAGCCTAAGTTGTTTAACCTTAAAGAGATGCTCGAGTGCTTCATCCTTCACCGTCGTGAAGTGGTGACTCGCCGTACCGTATTCGAACTGCGTAAGGCGCGCGAACGTGCGCATATCCTCGAAGCATTGGCGATAGCGCTGGCCAATATCGATCCTATCATCGAGCTGATTAAGGCATCACCAACGCCAGCCGAAGCGAAAACTAAGCTGGTTGCGCAAGGTTGGGCCCTTGGCAATGTACAAGGCATGCTGGAGAAGGCCGGTGATGATGCTGCGCGTCCAGAGTGGCTGGCGCCCGAGTTTGGTATTCGCGATGGCCTCTACTTCCTGACCGAGCAACAGGCTCAGGCGATTCTGGATCTGCGTCTGCACAAGCTGACCGGTCTGGAACATGAGAAGATCTTAAGTGAATATGAAGAGCTGCTGGAACTGATCGCAGCTCTGCTTTACATCCTGCGCAGTCCAGAACGTCTGATGGAAGTGATCAAAGAAGAACTCCAGGAAGTGCTGGAAAACTTCGGTGACGAGCGTCGCACAGAGCTTAACGCATCTGCTGTGGATATCAGCCTCGAAGATCTGATCAACGAAGAAGATGTCGTGGTCACCCTGTCTCACTTGGGTTACGCCAAGTATCAACCATTGAGCGACTATCAGGCGCAGCGTCGTGGTGGTAAGGGTAAGGCGGCAACTAAGGTGAAAGATGAAGATTTCGTCGAGAAGCTGCTGGTTGCCAACACCCACGACACCATTCTGTGCTTCTCCGATTTCGGTAAGATGTACTGGCTCAAGGTGTACCAGCTACCGCTGGCAAGCCGTCAGGCCCGTGGTCGTCCAATTATCAATCTGTTGCCATTAGCCGAAGGCGAGCGCATTACCGCTATCTTGCCGGTACGTGAATACGATGCCGACAAGTATGTGATCATGGCGACCTCTCACGGCACAGTGAAGAAAACCTCACTGGATCAATACTCTCGTCCAAGAGCCAACGGTATCATCGCCGTGAACCTTAAAGATGGCGATCAGCTGATCGGCGTCGATATCACTAACGGTGACAACGAGGTAATGCTGTTCTCTAACGAAGGTAAGGTCGTTCGCTTTAGCGAAGATCAGGTTCGTGGCATGGGACGCACTGCGACAGGTGTTCGCGGTATCAAGCTCGAAGATGGTCAGAGCGTGGTCTCGCTCATCGTGCCTAAGAATGATGGCGCCATCCTAACCGTCACCGAGAACGGTTATGGTAAGCGCACGGATCTGGATGAATACCCAGCGAAGAGCCGCGCGACCAAGGGTGTAGTCTCAATCAAGGTCAGCGAGCGTAACGGCGCCGTCGTAGGTGCGGTACAAGTGCTTGAAAACGACGAGATCATGTTGATCAGCGATAAGGGCACCCTGGTACGTACACCTGCATCTGGCGTATCGACAATTGGTCGTAACACTCAAGGTGTGACCATTATCCGTACGGCAAGTGACGAGACGGTAGTGGGACTGCAACGTATCGACGAGATCCAGGATGATCAGGAACTCGACGAAGAGGGCAATCCTATCATCACGGATAACCTTGATGACAACCTAGCCGATGGCGACGCGCCAGAGGCTGAACCAAACGCTGAGCCAAACGAATAGCGTTTAACTCAATAAACGGGCGTCCTTATGGACGCTCGTTTTGTTTGAGCAAGTCAAAACCGCAATTAACAATAAGCCAGTGGCATACATTCTGACGCAACACAGTTGAAAGAAGAGCAAAGGAGAAAGCAGTGAGCGCGACATATAATTTCTGTGCAGGGCCGGCCATGTTACCTCAGCCCGTAATGCAAAAGGCACAAGAGGAGTTATTGGATTGGAACGGGCAGGGAGTCTCCGTGATGGAGATCAGCCATCGTAGTAAAGAGTTTATCGCGCTGACTCAGCAGGCCGATGCCGACATCAGAGAGCTGATGAATATTCCCAGCAACTACCATGTACTCTTTATGCATGGCGGTGGTCGCGGCCAATTTGCCGCTGTTGTGAATAATTTACTTGGCAATAATGGAAAGGCGCTCTATCTGGTCGATGGTAGCTGGTCTTCATCGGCAGTTGAAGAAGCCAAGAAACTGGCCGGTGATGCGCAGATCGATACCCTGAATATGGTAGACAAAACCGATGGTATTAGCCGGGTTGTGTTACCAGAACTGAGCGAAATCAAGCAAGATTATCGTTATCTGCACTACTGCCCAAATGAGACGGTAGATGGTATCGAAATTTTTGATGAGATAGATTCTCCTTGGCCAATTGTTGCCGATATGTCTTCTAACATCATGTCTCGTGAGATAGATGTCAGCCGTTACGGCCTGATCTATGCCGGCGCCCAGAAAAACATAGGCCCATCGGGTCTGAGCATAGTTATCGTTCGCGATGATTTAATGCAATATCCGCAGC
Source organism: Shewanella sp. Isolate7 (assembly GCF_022398425.1). Lineage (NCBI taxonomy): Bacteria > Pseudomonadati > Pseudomonadota > Gammaproteobacteria > Alteromonadales > Shewanellaceae > Shewanella > Shewanella sp. Isolate7. The sequence goes on from NZ_JAKEVJ010000033.1 coordinate 59,775, forward strand.
TGACTCAGGCGTCCATCATGGATTATCGTCTGGCAGTAAAACACGACTCCATGTTCAACACGCCGCCAACCTTCGCCTGGTATCTGGCCGCCGAAGTGTTTAAGTGGCTTAAGGCGCAAGGTGGCGTGGCTGAAGTCGCCAAGATTAATGAGCGTAAGGCCGAGACCCTATATGGCTTTATCGACAGCTGTGACTTCTATGAGAACCGCGTGGCGAGCGCAAACCGCTCGAATATGAACGTGACCTTCTACCTAAAAGATGAGTCCCTTAACGAGGCGTTTTTAGCCGAGGCCAAGGCCGCTGGCCTGGTCGCATTGAAGGGCCATCGCAGTGTCGGCGGCATGCGCGCCAGCATCTATAACGCCATGCCTTTGGCAGGCGTCGAGTCGCTGGTTAGCTTCATGAAAGCCTTTGCCGATAAACATGCTGCCTAATACCAATCGTAATAAACAATTGATCATTCTAGCTTGTTAAAACGCTCGATAACTGTATTAGTATTTTTAATTGTAGAATAACTACTTATCTAAGGAAGGTGCGAATAAGTCCCGTGCTTGCTCTGCGTGTGCTTAAAGTGGATAGATGCAAGGCACAGTTTGCAGCGAATGGCCCTAGTCCTTCGCAAGAACTGTAACGCAGCAAATACCGCAGTAAGCCTCGCCCTGCGGGGCTTTGATAGCAACACCATTTCGGCGTTATTCAACTTCAGCAGGCCTCGGCATGCCCTCAGTTGAATGCCTTGAACTGTCGCTGCTAT
>NZ_JAKEVJ010000034.1:0-40502 GCF_022398425.1 Shewanella sp. Isolate7
AGTGTCCACACAGATTACTTGATAAATTGTTAAAGAGCATTTGCACATCTCGGTAGTTCCGAGTGGCTAGGGCTGCGTATTCTACGCAATCCCTTGTTCGCGTCAAGCAGTTTTTGCAAACTTTTTGAGGCTTCACTTTTCAGTGACTGACCACCCTATCGCCTTAGCTACCAAGTGTTTCGACGCTGCGTTATCTGCTTTGCCGTGTCAGTGGATGCGCATTATAGGCAGTTCTGATTTGGGCGCAAGTGGTTTTTTAAGAAAAATCAGACTTTTTTCGATCTTTTTAGATAGTCACATCATACACACCATTTACCCCCAAAGTTATCCACAAATATCGCTATTTAGGTGCCATCTTCGCCTTAGAGGCAACGGATTTAGGGGATCAAAAAAGCCATCCTTAGGATGGCTTCTTAATATGCATGGCTAAGTTCAGCTAACCACTTACTATATTATTAGCTTAACTTGCCGTGACACTGCTTATACTTGCGACCCGAACCACAAGGGCAAGGATCGTTACGGCCAACCTTCTCACCTTCACGCACTACAGGCTGAGTCGCGGCCAAGGCTTGTGCCTCTTCTGCACCGACCAGAGCTTCAGCTTCTGCGTGCTGATAGTCGCGACGCATCTTGGCTTCTTCCTGGCGACGACGCTCTTCCATCTCTTCGACATCAGACTGAGCCTGAACCTGTACCTTAGAGAGAATACTAATCACGTCATGCTTCAAAGTTTCCAACATCTGCTGGAATAGCTCGAACGACTCACGCTTATATTCCTGCTTAGGATTCTTCTGCGCATAGCCACGTAGGTGAATGCCCTGACGCAGGTGATCCATTGCGGCCAGATGCTCTTTCCAGAGACCATCTAGCGTTTGCAGCATGACGGCTTTCTCGAACTGACGTAACACCTGAGCGCCAACCATCTCTTCTTTTGCCTTATATGCCTTCACCCACATCTCGACGATACGCTCACGCAGCGTCTCTTCGTGTAGATCGTCTTCCTTATCCAACCACTCCTGGACAGGCATTCTTAGGGCGTACTCTTGCTCGAGACGCGTCTCGAGGCCGGCGACATCCCATAGCTCTTCGACAGACTGTGGTGGAATGTACTGATCGATAAGACCGTTAACCACATCAGCCTGGATATTAACGATAGTGTCTTGAATGCTCTCGGCATCCATCAACTCGTTACGCTGGGCATAGACTACCTGACGCTGATCGTTTGCCACGTCATCGAATTCAAGCAGCTGCTTACGAATATCGAAGTTACGGGCCTCAACCTTACGTTGGGCATTCTCGATAGCACGTGATACCCAAGGGTGCTCGATAGCCTCGCCTTTCTCCATACCAAGCTTCTTCATCATAGATGAAACGCGCTCAGAGGCGAAAATACGCATCAGGCTATCTTCCATCGACAGATAGAAGCGTGATGAACCTGCATCACCCTGGCGACCTGAACGGCCACGAAGCTGGTTATCGATACGACGCGACTCATGACGCTCGGTGCCTAGGATATGCAGACCACCTGCGGCAACCACTTCGTCGTGGCGCACTTGCCAATCAGCCTTGATCTTAGCCTTCTGTTCGGCGGTTGGATTGTCGAGCGCATCGATCTCCATGTTCCAGTTACCACCTAACACGATATCGGTACCACGACCGGCCATGTTAGTTGCGATGGTTACTGCACCACTGCGACCCGCCTGAGCAACGATCTCTGCTTCGCGCTCGTGGAACTTAGCATTAAGTACCTCGTGAGGGATCTTAGCCTTCTTCAGCAGGCTATGAAGCAGTTCAGACTGTTCGATAGAGACAGTACCTACCAATACTGGTTGGCCACGGTCACGACAATCTATGATGTCTTTAATGATGGCATCGTATTTCTCTTCCGCCGTCAGATAGACAAGATCCGCGTGATCTTTACGCACCATAGGACGGTTAGTCGGGATCACCACGGTATCCAGACCATAAATGTGTTGGAATTCGAACGCTTCGGTATCGGCGGTACCCGTCATACCGGCCAGCTTTTCATACTGACGGAAGAAGTTCTGGAAGGTGATAGACGCCAGAGTCTGGTTTTCATTTTGAATATGAACCCCTTCTTTGGCTTCTACCGCCTGGTGCAGACCTTCTGACCAACGACGACCCGGCATAGTACGACCCGTGTGTTCATCAACGATGATCACTTCGTTGTCTTGAACTATGTAGTCAACATCTTTTTCAAATAGGGTATGAGCACGTAGCGCCGCGTTAACATGGTGCAGCAACGAGATGTTAGTTGCCGAATAGAGTGAGTCACCCTCGGCCAGCATACCGCGCTCGGTCAGCAGAACTTCAACCTTCTCCTGACCACGCTCGGTCATGTGAACCTGCTTGGCCTTCTCATCGATAGAGTAATCGCCATCACCAATCTCTTCCTCAGTATCTTCCTTCTCCTGACGGATAAGGTGAGGGATAAGAGTGTTGATCTTGATATACAGCTCAGAACTGTCTTCTGCGGCGCCCGAGATGATCAGTGGCGTACGCGCCTCATCGATCAGAATCGAGTCGACCTCATCGATCAGTGCATAATGCAGCGGACGTTGCACGCGCTCGTTCGGCGAGAACGCCATGTTGTCACGCAGGTAATCGAAGCCAAACTCGTTGTTAGTACCGTAGGTAATATCTGACGCGTAGGCCATCTTCTTCTCGGCCTGACCCATACCGGCGATATTCACGCCGACAGTCATGCCCAGAAACTCAAATAGGGGACGGTTGTTTTCCGCATCGCGACGGGCAAGGTAGTCGTTCACTGTGATCACGTGAACCCCTTTGCCGGTCAGGGCGTTCAAATAGGCGGGGAGTGTTGCGGTCAGCGTCTTACCTTCACCGGTACGCATCTCGGCGATGCGGTTACTGTCGAGCACCATACCACCAAGCAGCTGCACGTCGAAGTGGCGCATCTCAAACACACGCTTAGAGGCTTCGCGTACCACGGCAAAGGCTTCTGGCATGACATCGTCCAGCGTCTGGCCCGATTCCAATCGCTCCTTAAACTCGGCCGTCTTGGCCTTGAGTTCCTCGTCGGATAACTTCTCAAAATCCGCTTCGAGGGCATTAATCTTTGTGACAATCTTACCGAGAGTTTTTAGGGTGCGATCGTTACGACTACCAAATATTTTTGTCAGTAATTTACCAAACATCTGAACCACTTTTATGTTGTTGGCTAAGTCCCTGTCGAGTCTAAAAGCCTATTTTAGTTTAACCTGCCTTGCGGTAGACATACTTCTTAGGATCTATCTGCTGTCCACCACGCAACACTTCATAATGCACATGGGGACCGGTCGAACGACCCGTACTCCCCATTTTGGCAATACTTTCGCCTTTTGCGACCACATCACCTACAGCTACTGACAAAGACTTATTGTGTCCATAGCGAGTTCGCAGACCATTGCCATGATCTATCTCGACCAACTCACCATAACCAAACATATTGCCTGCCCATGTTACGACGCCGCCCGCGGTGGCGACAACATCGGCTCCCTCTTTGCCAGCAAAGTCTATGCCTTTGTGCATGGTTCTGCGGCCGTTAAAGGGATCATTGCGTAAACCGTAGGGCGAAGATAACCAACCTTTCTGGATGGGACGCCCCGAGATATAACGTTCTTCATCTATATGGAGATTAGATGTCACCGTTTCAAGTAGTGATAATTGAACATTATTGTTATCTATTCGTGACACTAGCCTATCCATCTCCTGGATAAGCTGATCGAGTTCGATGTTGCTGCCCAGTTCGCTCAGGCCGCCAACACCGACTTCAGAAGAGAAATCGAATTGATCTTCGAGTTTGTAATCTTTTGCAACTTGCTGACCCAAGGCCTCAAGACGAGCCACCTTAGCCTGCATCTTTGCCACATGGGTAACCAAGATCGCCAGTTGCGATTCGGTCGCGCCTTTGAGTTCGATAAGCTCGTTCTTCTGCTCTTCACGAGCGACACGTTCGTTATCGACGCTGGCCTGCTGTTGCTGAATTTGTTTGGCGTTATGCTGATATAAGCCAGTGCCTGCGGCAATAAGCAAAACCGGTAATAATAGCCAACGCTTACCCGGCTGCCAGCGCGTCGCACCATTCCGACCTTGAATAAAAACTGTTACACTCATAGCCTCATTAAGCCATTTTATTATGTTATGAAAAAGCCCCCGCAGGACCTCAGTCAATTACTGCTTCAGCAGGGTCAATTGCCCTCTATCGCCGAAAAAGCAGAACTACTGCTTCATCTGGATCATCATGTAAAACAGGTGATCACAGGTCCTGTCACGGAACAACTAAAAGTCGCCAACTTCCGTCAAGGTGTGCTCGTTATCGAAACCAGTACCGCCGCATGGGCTGCGAGAATAAACTTTCAAAAACCCAAGATTTTGCAACAGTTACAAGCCGAAACGCTCCCCATGCTGTCCGCTATCGAGGTTAAAGTCAACCCAAGCCTGAAAATGTATGAGACAAAATCAAAGCAGGCTCACAACCAGATAAGCGAAACCGCTGCGGCGCATATCGACGCCTTGGCCGAGCATATAGAAGGTTCCCTAGGCCAAAAACTAAAACGGCTGGCTGCTTTAGCCAGCCGTTCAAGGCAATCCAAATAGGCGTTACGCCATTACCGCACCGGCTGGTACGGCGAAACTGACTGGTACCTCTTCTTCTTTCTCGAAGCTTACCAATTCCCAAGCATCTTGCTCGGCTAACAGGGCACGAACTAGCTGATTGTTCAGCGCATGCCCTGTCTTAAACGCACGGAATTCACCGACGATAGCGTGACCGGCGACATAGAGATCACCGAACGCATCGAGAATTTTGTGCTTAACAAACTCGTCCTCATAACGCAGACCATCGGGGTTGAGGACGCGATATTCATCAAGCACAACGGCGTTTTCCATGCTGCCACCTAACGCCAGGTTGTTGGCGCGCAGATATTCGATGTCACGCATAAACCCGAAGGTTCTGGCACGGCTGATATCACGCACGAAGGCAGAAGAGGAAAAATCCATCACCATGTGCTGCTGACTTCTGGCGATCTCAGGGTGGTTAAAATCGATCGCAAAATCGACTCTAAAGCCCTTGAATGGACGCAGTTCGGCCCACTTATCACCGTCTTCAACATGCACGGGGCGCTTGATTCTTAGATATTTCTTTGCTGCGGTTTGCTCCTGAATGCCGACAGATTGCAGCAGGAAAACCCAAGGGCTGGCGCTGCCATCCATAATAGGGATCTCAGGGGCATCGACTTCGATTGTTGCGTTGTCTATGCCTAAACCTGCCAGTGCGGCAAACAGATGCTCAATGGTCGAGATACGAACACCTTCGTCATTCACAAGCGCCGTACACATGGTCGTCTCACGCACTTGATCCGCCTTGGCGGCAATGGCCACGCTTGGCGTCAAGTCGGTACGTACCAACACGATCCCTGTATTAACTGGCGCGGGTTTGATCGTCAAAGTCACCTTGTTACCGGAATGCAATCCGACACCGGTGGTCTTAACCATTTCTTTAACAGTTCTTTGAAAAATCATTTAGTTACCCGTTATATCACAACAAAAAAGCGTTTATTTCTGCACAGCAAAGCGGCGCACAAGGGCGCAGCAGGTCGGACATGCTAGCATATCTTTGCCAATTCACCAAAATATTACCGACGAAAATCGTCGTACCACATCCTGGTATATGGCACCGACTAGCACACTCCTACCCGAAGACTAGTCAGCTTGCTTACGCAAAAATGCCGGTATATCTAAGTAATCAAGGTCACTCTTAGGCGCGGCAGCCGCAGCAGGTTGTGCTACCTGCACAACATTGCCCGCTCCCATTGCCTGTGGGACAGCTTCTTCCACTGGAAGTTCAATCTTAACCTCAGGTGCTGGCGCTGGCTCAGGGCGTGGCGCAGGCTTAGAAACCAATTGAATATCAGGCTTCTTCTCGGCGCCGATACCGGTTGCCACAACCGTTACACGCAGCTCATCGCTCATCTCTGGGTCGATAACCGCACCCACAACCACAGTCGCGTTGTCTGATGCATAAGCCTTAACATGATTACCCACTGTCTCGAACTCTTCGATGCTCATGTCCATACCGGCAGTAATGTTCACCAATACGCCACGGGCACCAGCCAGATCGATATCTTCCAGCAACGGACTGGCCACGGCAGCTTCGGCGGCTTCTTCGGCGCGATCTTCACCGCTCGCCACACCAGTACCCATCATGGCGTTACCCATCTCAGACATCACAGTCTTAACGTCGGCAAAGTCGACGTTAATCAGACCCGGACGGGTGATCAGCTCGGCGATACCTTGTACCGCACCAAGCAACACGTTGTTCGCCGCTGCGAAGGCGTCGAGCAATGAGGTGCCACGGCCCAGGACCTTAAGCAGCTTCTCGTTTGGAATGGTGATCAGCGAGTCCACATGCTTGGCCAGCATCTCGATGCCCTGGTCGGCATAAGACATACGCTTCTTGCCTTCGAATGGGAAAGGCTTAGTCACCACGGCAACGGTGAGGATCCCCTCTTCACGGGCGATCTCGGCCACGACAGGTGCGGCACCTGTACCCGTACCACCACCCATACCGGCTGCGATAAAGATCATGTCCGAGCCCTTAATCGCGCTGCGGATGTTCTCTCTGTCTTCTTCGGCCGCCAGGCGACCTATCTCTGGGTTGGCGCCTGCGCCAAGGCCCTTGGTGACATCACGACCCAACTGAATGGTGGTGCCCGCCGCCGATTTGCGTAGCGCCTGGGCATCGGTATTGGTTGCAACGAACTCAACACCCTCGATATTGTGTTTCACCATATGTTCGACGGCGTTACCACCACCGCCACCGACGCCGATGACCTTGATCACCGCCTCATCGGAATGACTATCCATGATCTCAAACATGGTCTTTTCTCCGTTTTAGTCTGCGTTATTAACCTTAAAACTCACCCTTAAACCAGCTCTGGACCCGATTCCAAAGGCTGGTCACCCCTTGGCGCTCTGGGCGCTCGAACTGTCGCTCGAGCACTCGTCTTGCACCATAATGTAACAACCCAACACCCGTGGAGTAGATGGGTTGGTTCACATATTCAAATAATCCTTTCACCGGCAGTGGTTCGGCGACTCTGACAGGCATGCCAAAGGTCGCCTCGGCGACGTCTACCGCCCCCTCGATAGAGGCAGTGCCACCTGTCAGCACGATACCGGCGGCGACCTGATCTTCCAGACCGCAGTCTCGCAACTCTTTACGCACCAGCTCAAACAGCTCCTGGTACCTAGGCTCAACCACCTCGGCCAAGGTATGGCGCGACATGGTGCGCGATGGGCGTCCGCCCACTGATGGCACTTCGATGCTGTCTTCGCGGCTCACCATGGCGCTTCTGGCACTGGCGTACTGCACCTTGATCTGCTCGGCGTGTGACAACGGCGTGCGGAAGATCTTGGCGATATCGCTGGTCACCTGATTGCCCGCCACAGGCACCACGGCGCAGTGACGCAGGGCACCATTGGTGTAGATGGTGATATCTGTGGTGCCACCGCCCATATCGACCAGACAGACACCCAGATCTTTCTCATCATCGGTGAGCACGGCATCTGCCGAGGCGATCGCCGAAAACACCAGGTCATCGACCTTCAGGCCACAACGCTCGACGCTCTTGGTAATGTTCTTGGCCATGTCGTTGGCGCAGGTAACGATATGCACCTTGGCTTCCATACGCATTCCCGACATACCTATGGGGCTGCGGATACCGTCCTGAACATCGATGGCGTACTCTTGTGGCAAAACGTGCAGAATACGGCGCTCCGTCGGGATCTTCACCGAGCGGGCGGTATGGATAACGTTGTCCACGTCTTCCTGAGTCACCTCTTCGTCATTAATCGACACCATGCCGTTTTCGTTCTGACACTGGATATGCTTACCCGAGATCCCCAGGTAGACCGAAGCCACCTGACAGTCGGCCATCAACTCGGCCTGATCCAGTGCACGTTGCACACTACGCACGATAGAGTCGAGATCGTTCACCCCGCCCTTATCCATGCCGCGAGAGGGGTGACTGCCGAGGCCGACCACACTGATATCGCCATCGGGTAATACCTCACCGATGATCACAGCAACTTTGGACGTTCCTATGTCTAATCCAACGATCAGATTTCTATCTTGATTCTTGGTCATTAATTAACGGCTCTCATCTTGTGCTTCATCCCAACCTACGGCCAATCCGGTATCGTAGCGCAAATCGACTCGGGCAACGGGCTTATCCTGTTTCACCAATGTGGGATACACATGGATAAAGCGCTGCACCCTTGCCATCTTATCTTCCCTTCCCAGCTTCAACTCTATGCCGTTGGCCAGCACGGCTAGCCAGGCATGTCTGGGGCTTAACTCTAAACGGGCCAGATCGAACCCGTTGATCTTCAATAATTCACTCACCTGGCGATAGTTAGTCAACACTGACTTCGCCTGGTCTTCCGGGCCGACCAGATTGGGTAACTGGCCTATGCCCTCACGCAGCGGCGCCTTAAACACCTGCCCCTGCTCGTTGAGCCAATCTGTCTCGTTCCAGTGGGCGACCGGTGTCTGCTCCACCAGATACACCTTCAACTTTGCAGGCCACTCGCGCCGTACCGAGGCGTGGTAGACCCAGGGCAGATTCTCCAGCGCCTGCTGCACCTGGTTCACATCCGCCGAGAAGAAGCTTCTCTGCATCAGATCCTGCAGCGCACTGCGTATCTCGGCATCGCTGGTAAACTGCCTGTCACCCTTTATCGCCACCGCCTCGATAGGCAGGGCATCGGCATCGTTCAACACCAGGTGTAGCTTCCAGCCTCCCATCGACAAGCCACACAGCACCAGGAAAAGAAAAATCAAGCCGAAACACAGGTACCAATCGACCTGTCCCAACCTACTTTTCCAACGGCTACCTAGCTCTCTTAAGGACACTGCTTATCGCCCTAACGCATCATTTAATGTATAAAAATCAATCAACTTACTACCAGAGGGCAGTCGTAAGGAACCGGCCATTATAACTACCTCACCTCTAGCGTCAAAAGCTTCATCGAGGCCAGGGCCAGATGCCCTCAACCTCATTGGTTTTCCGACTCAAACTGCAACCCGGCATCGGCCAGTTGACGACTCACTGCGCCGATATTGCCGGCCCCTTGAGTCAGCAGCAGATCGCCCTCTTGCAACACACCAGGCAGAATCGTCCGTAGCTGCTCAGGTTCGGCCACGAAGATAGGATCTATCTGGCCACGCTGGCGAATCGAGCGGCACAGGGCACGACTATCCGCCCCCGGCACAGGCGCCTCTCCGGCGCTATAGACATCGAGTAACAGCAGGCAATCTACCTGGGCCAAGACCTCGACAAAATCATCATAGAGATCTCGGGTGCGGCTATATCTGTGGGGCTGATAGATCATCACCAGACGTTTGTCTGGCCAGCCGGAACGTGCTGCCTTAATGGTTGCCGCCACCTCGCTGGGGTGATGACCATAGTCATCGACCAGCATCACCTCGCCCGCGACCGTGATAAATTCACCCAGCTGCTGGAAACGACGACCTATGCCCTGAAACTCATCCAGGGCGCGGATGATCGCCTCATCTTCAATCTCATCTTCTGTCGCCACGGCAATCGCGGCCAGGGCGTTGAGCACATTGTGACGACCCGGCAGGTTAACCCGAAGTTCCAGATCCGTCATGCCTTCACGGCGCACGGTAAAGCGTGAACTGTAGCCCTGCTGCTCGAAGTTAAGCGCCTGCACATCGGCATCATCGCTGAAACCATAGGTCACGACCTTACGGCCGATGCGTGGCAGTATCTCTCTCACCACAGGATCGTCGATGCAGGCCACGGCCACCCCATAGAAGGGCAGGTTATGCAGGAAATCGACAAAGGTGGATTTCAGCTTCTCGAAATCCCCCTCATAGGTATCCATGTGGTCGGCTTCTATGTTGGTCACCACACTCACCATGGGCTGCAGATGCAGGAAGCTGGCATCGCTCTCGTCCGCCTCGGCAATCAGGTAACGGCTCTTACCCAGGCGGGCATTGGTGCCGGCACTGTTAAGCAGACCGCCGATCACGAAGGTAGGATCCCGCTCTGCCTGACCATAGACGCTGGCGATAAGGCTGGTCGTGGTCGTCTTGCCGTGAGTACCGGCCACCGCCACACCATGGCGATAACGCATCAGCTCGGCCAACATCTCTGCCCGGCGAACTATGGGGATGCGTCGCTCCTGCGCCGCTAAAATCTCTGGGTTACTGGCATCGATAGCCGTGGAAACCACCACCACATCGGCGCCTTCAACTTGATCGGCATGGTGACCGATAAAGATCGCCGCGCCGAGTCGTTTAAGACGCGCCGTCACGGCGTTCTCGGCGATGTCGGAACCACTAAGACGATAACCTTCGTTTACCAATACCTCGGCAATACCGCCCATACCCGCGCCGCCGATCCCTACAAAGTGGATCCGCTTGACGCGACGCATCTCTGGAATGATGGTTCTTAATTGGGCGTACTTCTCTTCGGTTTTAATCATCTTTTTCCTTACTTGCCAGCGCGATACACACATCGGCGACCCGCTCTGTGGCATCTAACACAGCAACACTCTTGGCCAGCAGCCCCATCTCGATGAGGGCCTTACGGTCTGACGCCAAGATCTGCAACTTGCTGATCAATTTTTCACTATCTAATACTGTCTGTGGCAGCAAAAATGCGCCGCCCGCTTCCACCAAGACCTGGGCATTCTTGGTCTGGTGATCATCCACCGCATGGGGATAAGGCACCAGAAGACTCGGTAAGCCTACCGCCGCCACCTCTGACACAGTCAGGGCGCCAGCCCGGCACAGAATCACGTCGGCCCAGCGATAGGCCGCTTCCATATCATCGATAAACTCGGCCACCTTGACGCTGCCGGACTGTCCCAGCTGAAGATATTCCGCCTCGACCTGCGCCTGATTGCCCTTACCCACCTGGTGCCATACTGTGATCGAGTGATGCTGCGCCACCGCAGCCGTCACGCTTGGCATCAGGTCATTAAATACCTTGGCCCCCAGGCTACCGCCGACCACCAAGACCCGCAGCGCATCGTCTTGAACACTTGTCTGCTCGCTACGCCCCAGGGCAATCAGCTCGCTGCGGATCGGGTTACCCACCACCTCGGCACTGCCCTCGAAGGTGTTCTCGAAGGCGCACAGCACACGGCTGGCGATACGCGACAACAGCTTGTTGGTCATGCCTGGGATGGCGTTTTGCTCATGGAGCACCAAGGGAATACCGCTTAGCTTGGCGGCAACTCCACCCGGGCCACTGGCAAAACCGCCCATGCCCAGCACCACATCGGGCTTAAACTCTTTGATCACCTCACGCGCCTGCATGATGGAACGCAAGATCTTAAAGGGCGCCGCGAGCTTACGGATAAGGCCGTTGCCACGCACCCCCTTGATATCGATGAAATCGATATCGAAACCATGTTGAGGCACCAGACGCGCCTCCATACGATCGGCGGTGCCCAGCCAGCGTACCTGCCAGCCCTGTTTGGCTAACGCTTTGGCCACGGCTAGCGCCGGGAACACGTGTCCGCCCGTGCCACCTGCCATGATCAAAATACGTTTCTCTAGCGCCATCTACTTCACCTTGCCTTGTACCGCCTGAATCAGGCTTAATCTTCTCTCATGATCGATACGGATCAATATCATTGCCGCCGCCGTCATCACCCACAGGCTACTGCCACCGTAGCTGATAAAGGGCAGGGTCAAACCTTTAGTCGGCAACATGCCTATGCTGGCGCCCACGTTGACCACGGTCTGGAAACAGATCCAGATGCCGATGGCATAGGCCAGATAGCCCTCGAATGCCCTGTCACCGAGCAAACACAAGTTGCCCAGCTTAATCGCCCTCAGGGCAACAAACAGCAAAACCGACAACACGGCAATAATGCCGAGAAAGCCAAGCTCTTCACCGATCACGGCGAAGATAAAATCTGTGTGGGCCTCGGGCAGGTATTCCAGTTTCTGAATACTGTTACCTAAGCCCTGTCCTAACCAGTCGCCGCGGCCATAGGCCATCAGCGATTGGGTAAGCTGATAACCGCTACCGAAGGGATCCTGCCAGGGATCCAGAAACGAGGTCACCCGTCGCATACGGTAAGGTTCCAGCAATACCAGGCCGACGAAGGCCATGGCCCCGGTCAAGAGCAGCGCGAAGAAGTCGAGCAATCTTGCACCGGCTAAAAACAACAGACCCACAGTGCCGACAAACAGCACCACCACAGTGCCGAGATCCGGCTGCAGCAGGATCAGGAAGGCATACACGGCAAACACGGCAATCGGCTTATAGAAACCCTTGGCGTTTTCCCGAACCTCCTGATGACGACGCACCAGATAGCCAGCCATATACACGGCAAAGACAAACTTGGCCAACTCGGCGACCTGAATACGAATAGGGCCAACCGACAACCAGCGGGTTGCGCCGTTTACCGTGGTCCCGACGATCGGCACCGCCACCAACATAATACCCACGACGAGCAGCATGATCGGGCTCAGCTGCTGCCAGCTACGCATCTCTATCTGCAACACCACGGCGGCAATCAGGGCGCAGCCCACCAGGTAAGCCACATGGCGCCACACGAAGTGGTAAGGATTCCCCGTCAGACTCGTGGCCTCAGGCATAGAGGCCGACATCACCATGATGAAGCCGAAACTTATTAAAGAGATGACCGCAAACAGCAGGGCTCTATCATAGAGCTGCATGCCCGGCGCCTCGCGTTGACTAAACAGGTTCGGCAGCGACCAGCTAAGGGAGCTACCAAACAGGCTTAGTTGACGCTCGTCGCTACGCATGCATCACCTCTTGGGCCAACGCGGCCACCTGGGCGCGAAAATCATCGCCCCTGGCCATGAAGTTGGCGTACATATCCAAACTGGCACAGGCCGGTGACAGCAAGACGAGGTCGCCAGGCTTGGCCAAGCTGGCCGCCTGAGTCACCGCCTCTTGCATCGACTCGACGCGAATGGCGCCATCAAACTGCTCGGCGATCCTGTCGCCATCCTTGCCCAGGGTGATCACCTGAGCCACATCCAGCAGCACACTGCGCAGCGCCGAGAAGTCGGCGCCCTTACCGTCACCGCCGGCGATTAAAATAATCTGCCCCTGATGCTCACTCAGCCCCTGCAGGGCCGCTATAGTCGCGCCCACATTGGTCGCCTTGGAGTCGTTCACATAACTCACGCCCAGGTGTTTACCCACCAATTCGCAGCGATGTGCCAGCCCCTTAAACTGTTTTGCCACCTCGACCATGGCCGCCTTCTCCACGCCAGCGCTATCGGCCAGGGCCATGGCAACCAGCAAGTTGGCCTGATTGTGGCTACCTACCAGCGCGACCTGATCGGCGGCGACATATTCGGTCGAACCATGCACTAAGATGCCATGGTTAACACCCCACTCGTCGCCCTCGGGCAGAGAGAGGCCGAAACTGTTCTGGTTCATCGGCTCGTTGGGGCGGGTCAGCAGATCGTCACGATTGAAGATCGCCAGCTTGGTCTGGTCATACAGACGCAGCTTGGCCTGACGATAGCTCTCAAGATCCGAATACCTGTCCATGTGATCTTCACTGATATTCAGACAGGTGGCGCTGATGCAATTGAGGCTAGCCGTAGTCTCAAGCTGAAAACTCGACAGCTCAAGCACGAACAGCTCATTATCACCCTCGAGCAGATCCAGCACAGGCACACCGATGTTGCCACCCACAGCTACCTTAATGCCCGCCTTAGCCGCCATCTCACCCACGAGTGTGGTCACGGTCGACTTGCCGTTAGAACCGGTAATGCCTATGACGCAGGGCTCACGGCCCTGCAAGGCTCTGGCAAATAGCTCGACGTCGCCGACAATATCGATCCCCATGTCCACTGCCGCGCGCACCTCGGCGGTATCCAGCGGAATGCCTGGGCTAACGACTATCTGACTGGCCTGCACCAGGTAGCGACAATCGAAGCCGCCGGTGAGCAATAGCACCTCGGGAAACTCCTGGCTCAGGGTCTCACGACCCGGCGGATTCTCACGACTGTCCATCACCAACGGCGTAATGCCCTGCTTGATTAAATAACGCACCACCGAGAGCCCAGTGGCTCCCAATCCTAAAACGATGTGCGTGTACTGACTCGCCATGGCGTCTTACCTTAACTTTAAGGTTGCTAGGCCTAGCAACACCAGGAAGAGGGAGATGATCCAGAAACGCACGATCACTCTGGGTTCAGGCCAACCTTTCAACTCATAATGATGATGTATGGGTGCCATCCTGAAGATGCGTTGGCCGCGTAACTTATAAGAGCCGACCTGCAGGATCACTGAAACCGTCTCCATCACAAATACGCCGCCCATGATCACCAGTAAGATCTCCTGGCGCACCAATACGGCGATGGTGCCCAGCGCCGCGCCCAGAGACAGCGACCCCACGTCGCCCATGAAAACCTGAGCCGGATAGGTGTTGAACCACAGGAAACCTAAGCCTGCGCCGACGATGGCGGTGCAGACGATCACCAGCTCACCCGAGCCAGGCAGGTAAGGAATATGCAGATAGTTAGCAAACTGCACATGGCCCGACAGGTAGGCGATCAGCGCAAAGGCCGCCGCAACCATCACGGTAGGCATAATCGCCAGCCCATCGAGACCGTCGGTTAGGTTCACCGCGTTGCTCGAGCCGACAATAGTGAAGTAGGCCAGCAGAATGAAGAAAGCACCCAGCTGCGGCATCACATCTTTGAAGAAGGGCAGCACCAACTGAGTCTCACCAGCATTACCGGCAGACGCATACAGGTAGAAGGCGATCGCCAGAGCCGCCAGGGACTGCAAGATATACTTCCAGCGCGCAATAAGCCCCTTGGTGTCCTTGCGGACCACCTTGCGGTAATCGTCGATAAAGCCGATCAAGCCGAAGGCGCCCAGCACGAAGAGCATGACCCACACATAGCGGCTACCCAAGTCCCCCCAGAGCAGCACACTGATGAACACGCCAGCCAAGATCAACAGGCCGCCCATGGTTGGCGTGCCGCGCTTGGCAAAGTGGGACTCGGGGCCTTCGTTACGGACCACCTGACCTATCTGCAGCAGTTGCAGACGCTCGATCATCTTAGGCCCCCACCACAGGCTAAACACCATGGCGGTCAACAGCCCCAGGATCGCCCTGAAGGTCACATAAGAGAAAACGTTAAACCCAGAATAAAACTGGGTTAGATAATCAGCCAGATAAACCAGCATTAAAACAACTCCTTGCGCTCAAAGGCGGCAATGAGAGCCTCGACAACTCGCTCCATCTTGGCGCTTCGAGACCCCTTAACTAACACAGTCACCTTGCCGGTTAACTGGTTAAAATAACTAACTAAATCAACAACCAATGCATCTAAGTCGGTGAAGTGCTTGCCGGCGAAAGCCTCGCTACTCGCCCGACTCAACTCTCCCAGTGAATACAAGGCATCGATCCCCTGCTGCTTGGCCTTCTCGCCCAGCTGCCGATGTAAAAGGGACGCATTGTCACCTAATTCGCCTAAATCGCCCAGCACTAAACAGCGATTTCCTTCAATTTCTTGAAGCCAGTCGATTGCCGCCCCCACAGAGGCCGGATTGGCGTTATAGGTATCGTCAATCAGCAAGAAGCGTCCCAGACGAGTCGGCTGCATACGGCCCTTCACGGGTTGCAGCTGCATCAGTCCTTGAACTATCTCATCCAGTGACAAGCCCAGCGCCAAACAGATGCTGGTTGCCGCCAGGGCATTGCTCACCTGGTGACGACCCGACAGCGGCAGGCTGACCTGACGCCGCTCGCCTCGGTAACTGAGACAAAAGCGATAACAGCCCAAGGCATCTGCACTGAGCTCGTCGGCGCTGACATCTGCTGGATTCCCCTGGGAAGAAAAACTCAACTGGGTATGGCTAGCGGCCGCGCGGCGCATCACATCGGTAAATGCGTCGTCGGCATTGATCACGGCGACACCATCCTTAGCCAGGTGGAGGAAGATCTCCGACTTAGCCTTAGCCACGCCTTCCAGCGAGCCAAATCCCTCGAGATGCGCCGAGGCGACATTATTAACCATCGCCACATCGGGTTGCACTAAAGATGAAGTGTAATTAATCTCACCGAGATGATTGGCGCCTAATTCGAACACCCCGTATTCGTGTTGCGGCTCGAGACGCAGCAGGGTCAAAGGCACGCCCACTTCGTTGTTGAAGTTGCCTGCGGTGTAAAGCACCTGATGCTGGGTCGACAATATGGTCGCCACCATCTCCTTCACGCTGGTCTTGCCATTGGAGCCGGTGAGGGCCACGCTCTTAGGCGCGACACACTGCTTCACATAGGCACCTATCTGGCCCATAGCCTTCTGGCTGTTAGCCACAACAAGCTGAGGCGCCGCGATCGGCAGCTCACGCTCGACCAGTAGGGCGCTGGCGCCATCGGCCACCGCCTTGGCGGCAAAATCATGGGCATCGAAGCGCTCACCCTTGAGGGCGACGAACAGGGTTTGAGAGTCCACCACACGGCTATCGCTCGAGACCTTGCTGACACTAAGATCAATGCCAACATGTTGGGCACCGAGCACCTTGGCTAATTCTGACAGTCGCAGTGGAATCATTTGCCGCCCCTCGCAATGGCTGCCGCTAGGGCACGTTCATCATAATCCAGGCGTTTGCCGGCGATCTCCTGATAGGTCTCATGGCCCTTGCCGGCCAGCAAAATCAGATCGCCGCTGGATGCCAGAGTCACTACCTCGCGGATCGCCTTTTGCCTGTCGACCTGAGTCAAGCCGACCTGCGGCTTGTTTAGCCCGGCCAGCACATCATTGATGATCGCCATGGGATCTTCGCTACGCGCATTATCGCTGGTGACCATGACGCAATCGGCGTTGTCTTCGGCGGCGCGGGCCATCAGGGGACGCTTGCCCTTGTCACGGTCGCCACCACAACCGAAGACGCACCACAACTTGCCACGGCAATGACCGCGCAGGGCCTTAAGCGCCTGCTCTATGGCATCCGGCGTATGGGCATAGTCCACCACCAGGGTGACGCTGTCTTGAGTGGTGAAACGCTCCATGCGTCCCGCCACAGGCTTAAGGCTGGATACCTGAGTCAGCAACTGCGCCATCGAATATCCGCTCAGATAGAGTGCCCCCAGGGCCGCCACCAGATTAGACAGGTTAAAGGTGCCCAGTAGCGGCGAGTCGATTTTCGCCTCGCCTTCGGGCCAGACCAGCGTCGCGCTGACGCCCTGAGCATGTTGCCTGACCGCTTTGGTATAGATAGAGGCGTCTTCCTGGCCCTGAATGCTAAAGCCCACCAGGCCCTTACAGCGTTTATCCTGTATCCACTGACGCCCCACGGGATCGTCTAGGTTAATCAAACCATGGCTTAAGGAGCTGAATCTAAACAGGCGCTGCTTGGCTGCGCCATAGGCATCCATAGAGCCATGATAATCCAGGTGATCCCGGCTTAGGTTGGTAAACACGGCCACGTCAAAGGGCACGGCATCGACACGTCCCTGCACCAGGCCATGACTGGAGACCTCCATGGCACAGACAGCAGCGCCCTGTTGGTCAAACTCCTTGAGCTGACGCATCACAGTGATCGGGTCGGCCGTGGTGTTGCCGCTATCGACCAGCTGTCCCCACATGCCGTTGCCCAGGGTGCCCATAACGGCGCTCGGCTGGCTCAAACCTTGGCTCAGCTGAGCGATCAGTTGGGTCACCGATGTCTTACCATTGGTGCCCGTCACGCCGATCAGCTTGATTCTGTCCCGCCCCAGCACATAGAGTTGAGAGGCGAGTGCCGACAGCTGCCGTTGCAGCTGAAAAAAGTAGATCCTTAGGCCATCTTCTTGACTCACCTTGCCATGCAGCCCCGGATCGTCGGTATGAATCAGCGCCGCCACGGCTCCCTGTGAAAGGGCGGCATCGACAAAATCCCGTCCATCGACGCTGTGGCCCGGCACGGCAACAAACACGCTGCCTTGGCCTATCTCTCGGCTATCCAGCGTCAGATGACTGAGTGACTCACCGCCGGCATAGTGAAACCAGGGGGCAAGGAGATCGCACAGCTGCATTATTCGCCCCTCCTGACATTACCGGCCAATTGAACTTTTTCTCGAGCACTGATCGGCTCAACATTTAACATCTGTAGTGCCCCTGACATCACTTTGGCAAACACGGGAGCGGCCACATCGCCGCCATAATAACGATCGCCCTTAGGCTCATTGACCACCACCACCATGGCGAGTCTTGGATTGTGCACAGGCGCGACCCCGGCAAACAGGGCGACATAATCTTCGCCATAGCCACCGGCCACGGCCTTACGGGCGGTACCCGTCTTCCCCGCAACCGGATAGCCGTCGATATGGGCCTTCTTGGCGGTACCGCCAGGCTCGGTAACACCGATCAGCATCTGCATCACGCTGCGAGCCACCTCGGGCGAGATCACCTGATCTCCCTCGGGCGCCTTCTTAAGCTTGAGAATCGAAGAGGGATACAACACGCCACCACTGCCCAGCATGGCGTACATGCGGGCGATCTGCAGCGGTGTCACCGTCAGGGCATAACCAAAGGAGAGGGTTGCCCGCTCGAAATCGGACCAACGACGACGATCATGGATGAGACCGGCACTCTCACCTGGCAGGTTGATGCCCGAATAGTTACCCAGTCCCATGGCCTGGTAGTAACCCAGCAGCTCCTGTACCGGCATCGACAGGGCGATCTGCGTCATCCCCACGTTACTGGAATGCACCAATACATCACCCAGGGACATATCGCCGTAGTTACGGCCGTCACGCACTATCTTGCCGCCGATACGCACGCGGCCCGGATGCGTCTTGAAGATCTGATCTTCCTTGATGGTACCCGCCTCGAGCGCCGCGGCGACCACGAAGGGCTTGATGGTGGATCCCGGCTCATAGGCGTCGGTCAGGGCACGGTTACGCATACGATAGCTTTGCAGGTTATCGCGGGAGTTGGGGTTATAGCTGGGGGTGTTTGCCATGGCCAACACCTCGCCCGTGTGCACGTCCAGCACCACGATTGAGGCAGAGGTGGCCTGGTTGATCTCGGTGGCACGCTTAATCTCGCGATAAGCCAGCTGCTGGATACGCTGATCGATACTCAGCACCAGATCGTTAGAGCTTTCGCCGGTTTGCACCGTATCCAGGCGCTCGACGACATGGCCGTCACGGGATTTACGCACCTTGTGTTTGGTCGGCGTACCGGTGAGCCAGTCGTTATAGGTGTTCTCGATCCCCTCAATACCCACGTCGTCGATATTGGTCAGGCCCACCAACTGCGCGCTGATCTCACTAGTAGGATAGTAGCGACGTGACTCCGCCTTAAGATAGACGCCGGGCAGCTTAAGCTGCTTGATATACTCGGCCACCGCCGGGGTGACTTGACGCTTGAGGTAGGTAAAACGTTTCTTGGGGTTAGACTGCACCCGCGCCAGGATCTTCTCCTTGGGCTCGTGCAGCACATCGGCCAGCGCCTGCCAGCGACGCATATCGGCGAAACCGTTGCGATCATGCACCACCTTAGGATCGGCATAGACAGCCTTGACCGGCACACTGACCGCCAGCATCTCACCATTGCGGTCGGTGATCATGCCACGATGCACCTCGTTACTCGTGGTGCGTAGGGTGCGCATGTCACTCTCGTGACGCAGCTTTTCCGGCTCGATGATCTGAATATAGGCGGCGCGGCCCACCAAGCTGGTAAACAGCAGACACACGAAACCGACCACGACGTAGAGACGCCAGTGGATCAGCTGTGGTTTCTGTTTACGTTTGGCCTGCTTGCTCATGGTACTCTCACCACCACTTCTTCATTGGGTAACGGCCGCTTCATGTCCAGCTCTTTCGTGGCAATCCGTGTCACCCGACTGTGTTCCGACTGCGACTGCTCTTCCAGCAACAGGTTGCGCCATTCGATATCCAAGCGGTCGCGCTCTTGCAGCAACTGATCCCACTGGCTGGTGTATTTGCGACTGGAATGGCTGGTATAAACCACCAGAACGGCATTCGCAATCACAATAAAAGCCATCAAGAGCACCCACTTGTGATGCCAAAGATCGAGTAATACGATACGAGTCAGGTTAAGTTGTGACTTACTCACTAGCGTTCCCCTAGTCTCTCACGTCTGCTCGACGGGATTAGTACTCTAATCGCTCGGCAACCCGCAACACTGAGCTACGCGCCCTGGCATTACGGTCAATTTCTTCGGCCGACGGCTTAATCGCCTTACCCACGGCCTTGAGTAATCGTGTCTTATTAATTTCCGCCTCGGTGAGCGGCAACCCATGGGGTACCGACTCGCCCTGGCTATGGCGGCGAATGAAGCGCTTCACCATACGATCTTCCAGCGAATGGAAGCTGATCACCGACAGGCGTCCACGAGGAGCCAACACGGTCACCGCGCCTTCCAGCGCCTGATCGATCTGCTCCAGCTCGCTGTTGATATAGATACGGATCGCCTGAAACACGCGGGTGGCCGGATGCTTGTTGCGCTCCTTGCTCTTGCTCACCCTGGCAATCAGATCCGCCAGCTCCTTGGTACGCAAGAAAGGCGTCTTGTCTCTGTCGGCGGCGATGCAGCGGGCAATATGGCGAGCGTTCTTCTCCTCGCCATAGGTCTTAAATACCCAGGCCATATCTTCTATCTCGGCGCGGGCCAGCCACTCAGCGGCCGTCTCCCCCTGGGAGTTATCCATGCGCATGTCCAGCGGACCGTCACGCAGGAAACTGAAGCCGCGCTCGGCATCGTCAAGTTGCGGCGAAGAGACGCCGAAATCGAACAGTATGCCGTCGATCTTGCCTCTCAGGCCCAGATCGTCGACATATTGGGCCAACTGGCCAAATCCACCATGAACGATAGAGAAACGCGCATCATCGGCAAATTGCTCTGCGGCAGCGATCGCCTGAGGATCGCGATCTATGGCAACCAGGCGGCCATTGGGGCCAAGTTGCTTGAGCACTTCGCGAGAGTGTCCGCCGCGACCGAAGGTGCCATCGATATAGATGCCGTCAGGCTTGATGTTGAGTCCGGCTACCGTTTCCGTCAGCAGCACGGATAAATGCGCAAATTCTTGAGTCATCGCTCTCTTCTTTAACTTATGGTTATTCTCTTATCACAAAGAGAAGTCCGCCAAACGCTCGCTGTTGGCAAAGGCATCGCTTTGAATCGTTTCACGGCTAAGTTCAATCTGTTGCTGCCAGGCCGCCTCATCCCACAGCTCAAACTTGTTCAACTGGCCCACCAGCATCGCGTGCTTTTCCAGGTTGGCGTATTGACGTAGCGGTGGGGGCAGTAAAATGCGACCATTGCTATCTAACTCGCATTCATGGGCATAACCGAGTAGCAAACGCTTCATGGCGCGCTCGGGTCCCTGGGTATCTGACAGCAATAACAGCTTGGCTTCTATCTGCTTCCAAGCCTCGAGTGGATAGATGAGTAAACAGGCGGCGTCGAAGTCGACCGTGATCACCAACTGGCTATTAAATTCGACGTGCAGGCTCTCGCGGTATCGCTTGGGGATCGCGATCCGGCCTTTGGCGTCAAGATTAATAGCACTCGCTCCACGAAACACGTTAGCTCGTCCTTGTTTTTTTGGTTAATAGATCCACAAATATCCACAATTTCCCACAAATGCTAAGTTTAGAGATAGTGTGCAAGCATTGTCAAGGGATGCAACCATTTATAAAGCCAGTATTCAAGCGGGTTAGCAGCCAGTTTGTAAATTTGTAACTACAGTCAAACTAGGGGAGATTTGTGGGAATTTCGAGGACAAATATGTTGAAAAAACAAACAGAAGTGGAGGGCCTACAAGCTTTAATGGATCGATAAGTGGATCGCCGTCCCAAATTGAGGCCATGATCGCCAGGATCCATCTGGGCAGATGAAACGTGTATGCCTGTTCGACCCTAAACGATTGGACTCAGACCCATTATGGCTTGCTCAAACGCCGCTTGATCCCTATGATGGCCAATAAAAACACAAAATTATGCTGACTCCCAAACAAGGCCGCTGGCTTCGAAAATCACACAAATGGTTGACCCTCTTTCTCGGGGCGCAACTGCTCATCTGGTTAATTTCCGGTCTCTACATGGTGCTGATGGATATCGACTATATCCATGGCGATCATCTCGTCGATGACAGTCAACTCACCCTAGAGGGCAAACTCGCCAGCATTTCGCCCGAGGCAATCCTCTCGCGTTATCCCGAGGCCACCAAGCTCGAGCTGCTGCCTACCGCGCTCGGACCCGTCTATAAACTCAATCTAGCAGGTAAGCCCCTGTACTTCTCGGGACAAGATGGTGAGCCGCTTGAACCATTAAGCCAGCAGGCCGCCATGAAGGTCGCCGCCCGCCTCTCCCCTGGCAACTTATCCGGCGCCAGTGCTGAGCTGTTAACCGAGTCGGCACCTGCCGAAGTCGGCGGACGACACCTGCCCCTGTGGCAGATAAACCTAAACGATGCCTTCGACTCACGCCTCTATATCTCGGCCAGTAGCGGTGAATTGGTCACCAAGCGCCACGACTTCTGGCGTCTGTTCGATGTCATGTGGATGCTACACATCATGGACTATGACACCCGAGAAGATGTGCACAATCCATTACTGACAGGCTTTAGCCTGCTGGCACTACTCACGGCGCTTTCCGGTGCCCTGCTTCTGCTCATCGCCTTTAAGCGTGGCGAGGAGGAGGCCGCATGAGTCTAAATATGATTAACGCGAGAAGCATACATCGCATCCTGGGCCTCATCGTCGGTGCCCAGCTTCTCATCTGGACCCTGACCGGCCTGGCATTTAACCTGATTGACGATCCATTGCTAGATGCCAACGCCCTGCGCGCCAACCCCGAAAAGGCCCAGTTGATCTCCCCCAAAGTGACGCTTGCCGAGATAACGGCGCAGCTCACAGGCAGTGGCACCAAGCAGATATACCTTAAACGGGTCGAGCTCAATACACTGCTCGATCGCCCCATCTATCGCATCAAGACGAGCAACGGGAGCCATGCCTTTTGGGCCGATACCGGCGAGGCGGTAAATCTCAATAGGGAGCAATTGACGCGACTTGCCAAGCAGAGTTACCGGGGAGAAGCTGTCTTATCCGAACCGATACTCGATGAGGCAGCGGCGCAGCGCTATGGGGGCAATCCGGCCTTCTACCGCATCGACACTCACGATGAGCGGAGCACACAGATCTTCATCGATGGCCAGAGCGGCCAGGTCAAGGCCCATGAGAATTTAGGCTCAGGATTCAAGCAGCTACTCTTCATGCTGCATTTTATCGACTATTTCCCCGACAATGGCGTGAGCTTCAATCATCTCGCCACCCAGCTGATTGCCTTCGCCGCCCTGCTGCTCGGACTCAGCGGCACCTGGGTGCTGGTTCGTAAACTTGCCGCAGGCGACTATACCAGCTGGCAGCTAATTAGCCTCGCAAGCAAGAAGAAGAGTCGGCTGACTCTGCTCTCCCCCAACGGTGAGCCGCTTGAAAATATCACTCTGGCGCCTGGTAATCTGCTGGATAATCTCAATCATGACCGAAATCGGATTGCCAGCCAGTGCGGCGGTGGCGGTCATTGTGGCATGTGCCGCGTGCGCTTTGTGGATCAAGCTCCTCAGCCGACCCCAGAGGAGCGCGCGCGTCTCAAGGAAGAGCTATTGGCTCAGGGGATTCGCCTCAGCTGTCAGCACAACGGCCACCAAGGCAAGCTCGCCCTCACCAGCCGCGCCCAGCTAAGATACTGGCAAAAGGCGCAGGCAGAGGCCGACCCCAGCTTAACGCCAGCCCAGGCCCCCCTTGTGAACGAAAGCAGCCCTCTTGAATAAAAACGGCTCTCTGAACAAAAATAACAAACAGGTGTCTAAATTTTAAGCAAAAGCAGCCGATAGAATAGGTTAGAAGAGTTATACCAATCACAGTAAGTATTTGATCAGAAATAGCGCAGGAAAAACGCTTGAGAACAAAGCAAGATTTTTAGATAAGTAGTTATTCTACAATTAAAAATATTAATGCAGTTATCAAGCGTTTTAACAAGCTAGAATGATCAATTATTTATTACGATTGGTATTACACCTAACCTAAAAAGGAGGAGAGATGCTTTCCCTAGATAGCCTGTATGCCATGTTAGCAAGGCCGGTACAGCAGGTCGTGAAGCGTAAGCGCGTGGTGGAACAAACGGAACACACGGATCCCATCCATGCCGACAGCCATGAGGCGCCTCAGTCGCAGCTGCCGCCCCACCAGGAACGTCGTCGCCGCGGCGACAGGCGCATCAACCCCAGACCCGGACGCGATGATCGCCGCGGCCAGTCGCGACGCCAACAGGCGCAGAAACAAGCCGAAGAAGAGGCACTGGATTCACCACTGCCCCATGTCGATATCGACGTCTAATACCAATCACAGTAAACATGTGATCAGAAATAGCGCAGGAAAAACGCTTGAGAACAAAGCAGGATTTTTAGATAAGTAGTTATTCTACAACTAAAAATACTAATACAGTTATCGAGCGTTTTAACAAGCTAGAATGATCAATTGTTTATTACGATTGGTATAATATTCCTAGCTCAGTGACTCGCTGGTCACCTGGGCAACCGCGCGTTTCCAGCCCAGATACAAGGCCTCACGTTCTTCATCCGCAATAGCAGGATTAAAGCAGCGCTCGACACCCGCCTTGTGTTTTAATTCGGCCGTAGATTGCCAGAAGCCGACGGCTAGCCCCGCCAAGAAAGCCGCGCCCATGGCCGTGGTTTCCGTCACCTTAGGACGCTGCACCTCGACATCGGTAATGTCCGCCTGGAACTGCATCAGAAAATCGTTGGCCACGGCACCACCATCGACCTTGAGCTGTTTCAACTCGACGCCACTGTCTTTGGTCATGGCATCGAGCAGATCCCGACTCTGGTAGGCGATCGCCTCGAGTGCGGCGCGAATGATATGGTTACGATTGGCGCCTCTGGAAAGGCCGACCAAGGCACCGCGGGCGCTGGCGTCCCAATAAGGCGCCCCGAGCCCCACAAAGGCAGGCACCAGATACACGCCATTGTTATCATTGACCTTGAGGGCAAAATATTCGGTGTCCTGGGCATCGCGAATCAGTCCCAATTCATCACGTAACCACTGAATGGTGGCGCCCCCCATGAATACCGAGCCCTCTAGGGCATAGTTCACCTCACCCTTAGGCCCCACGGCGATGGTGGTCAACAGGCCATGGTTAGACTGCACCGCCTGTAAGCCGGTATTCATCAACAGGAAACAGCCAGTGCCATAGGTGTTCTTGGCCATCCCCTCGTCGATACACAGCTGGCCAAATAGGGCCGATTGTTGATCCCCCGCCATGCCAGCCACGGGGATCTCGCCCCCCTCCCCGGCGATACGTGTCTTGCCATACACGGCGCAGGAGGGCTTCACCTCGGGCAGGATACTCGCGGGAATATCCAGGGCCTCGAGTAGCACGGGATCCCAGGCCTGCTGGTGAATGTTATACAGCATAGTGCGCGAGGCATTGGTAGGGTCGGTGGCATGCACCTTTCCCTCGGTGAGTTTCCACACCAGCCAGGTATCTATGGTGCCAAACAGCAAGTCACCGGCCTCGGCCTTCTCTCTGGCGCCTTCGACGTTGTCTAAGATCCATCGGATCTTGGTGGCGGAGAAATAGGGATCTAACACTAGACCGGTATTTTGCCTGATGTACTCCTCATAACCCGCCTCTCTCAGAGACTCGCACAGAGGCTGACTGCGACGACACTGCCAGACGATGGCGTTATAGACAGGTTTGCCTGTGGTCTTGTCCCACAGGATGGTGGTTTCACGCTGATTGGTGATGCCGATGCCAGCCACCTCATCGCTGTGGATCCCCGCCCTGGCCAGCGCCTCGATCAGGGTCGAGCTTTGGGAGGCCCAGATCTCCATGGGATCGTGTTCCACCCAACCCGCCTTAGGGTAGATCTGAGAAAATTCTCGTTGGGAGATGGCCACGACATTGGCGTCATGATCGAAGATGATGGTACGTGAACTGGTCGTGCCCTGATCGAGCGCAATTACATACTTCTGCTGCACGAACGCCTCCGCTACTGCTGGCTAGGCTGATTCGGATCGACCATAGATGCAGGCTCAACCTCATGTACGGCCTCGAGCTGCTCGTCACAGGCGTGGGCGGGCAGATACCAGAATTCGGCGATCTTTCCGTCCTGCACACGGAAATTCCCTATGCTGCATTGACTGAGTTGCTCACCATCGTTTTCCCAGGTCACACGCTCTACCGTGCTGACAAAGTGAGACGATTCGATCAGCTCTATGATGCTGGCCTGGGCGCCGGTGAGAGTCTCGAAATAATCTGTCATGGCGGCGCCGAACTGCGCCTTATCCGAGGTTTCCACCTCTATCTTGCTGCCAGAGATATGCATCCAGCGCACATCGTCCGATACATGGGTCAGCATCTGCTCGACACTGTGTTGGTTATAGGCGTCGATAAACCCTTTCACCACTTGCGTCGCACTCGGATCGGCCAAGGCCGAGAGTGGCAGTAACGCTATGCTTGCAGCCAGAAGATAGGGTTTCATGGGACACCTCTTATTGTTGGTTATCGCACCTATTGCCCCATGAGCCTCAGCCGAGCGGCAATCAATGAATGCAATTAAGCTAAAAAAATGTTGATAATTAGACGAATATAATCCGATGAAGTTCAGATAGCCAATAAATATTCAGATAAAAAAATGCCTCACACAGGTGAGGCATTTCGGTTTTCGTTCAATAACCTGTTGGCGAGTTACATCTTATAGCTTAGCTGAGCACCTACCAGCCAGACATCGCCACCCGCGTCACCGCTAAAGCTCACCTGAGCAAGATTCATCAGGTTCATGGTCTCGTTGATCGGTGCATCGCCGTGGGCCTTGATGTAAGTCACGGCAAAATCCAGCGTCAGATTCTTAGAGGCTTGGTAGCCAGCGCCCGCACTGAACCACAAGCGGTCAGAATCAGGGATGGTGATGGTGCGATACTCATCTTCTACCGCCGTCTTGTCCAGCGCAACACCGCCACGGAGCAACCACTTATCGTTTAGCTGATAACTGGTACCCAGGGCGAAACGCCAGTTGTCTTTGAAGTTCTCGACTTTCACCAGATCAGACTCCAGGCCACCCACTGGCTTCTGCTCGCCAGGGAAATAAGCCACCAGGCGATCGAACACGCTCCACTGAGTCCAGTTCACACTGGCATGCATGGCCCAGTTTTCGGTGAGCTGATGGAAAGAGGCAAGCTCGGCAAAGGCCGGTAGTTCGAGCGGCATATAACCCTCGATCTCCACATCCTGACCACCGTTGTAGATCAGGCCAGAGGCGTGACCATCAAGCTCCAGTTCGACACCACTGTGATAGGCCAGACCGATACGGTGCGCCGGGTTTATCTGCCAACTGGCACCCAACTGCCAACCATAGCCGATATCATCGCCTTCCATCGATTTCAGGCTAGTGCCACCCGGTGGTAGCGCGCCGGCCACCTCGGCGGGCAGCGTAGGAATCGCCTTGATACCATCGACCCAAGCCGGTGTCGAAGCGCCAATCTTACCTTCGCCATAGACGATACGCAGACCCGCGCCCACAGAGAAGGCCTCAGAGATCTTATAAGCCAGGTTAGGATTAAACTCGACTGTGGTTACAGAGGTCTCTTTACCGAAGATCGCGGTAGGATGTGTACTCGGCACCTCGGTCGCCAGACCATAGTTAGAGTTAACGGCTAAACCCCAGGTCCACTGATCGTTAAGCTGATTCGAGTAGTAGAAGTTGGGGACCAGCGCGTCGCCCGCCACGTCTAAGGCATCGGCGTTCATGGTGACAGGCTGTGGCCCGAGTACCGGCGAAGCCAGGGTGACGTCACCCTCGACATCGACGTTTGGCATGACATAGATACCACCCAGTGATAGCTGACGTCCCTCGAGGTAGGTCAACATCGCAGGGTTACGCGCCTGAGCGGCGGCGTTGTCGGCCATGGCCGCCTCACCCGCAAATGCACGGCCTAGACCCGTGGCAGAATATTCGGCAAGTTGAAATCCAGCGGCCTGAACTTGAGACAGCGGTGCTGCGATAGCGGCAACAACAGCTAAAGATAAAATATGCTTCTTCATCATGGCTCTCTTGTTATTATGACAACCTAGAGCAAAGGCTCCAGTCATTGAGTGAGCCGCAGTCTACTGATGCAGAATATCTTTACAAGCAAATAATCAATTTAAGCGAATTATACTGATGGAGGCGCTTAATAGCATACAAAAACCGACCACAACCGATTTTTAAACACTCACCAAAGCGTAAAAATGTGATCAACGTTCACTTAATGGGATTCAAGCAAATCAACAAAAACAGACAAATATAAATAAAAACAAACAACTAAGCACGAAATATCAAAATAACACTTGTACGCCTGAAAACAACAAAACCACCAGCATAAATCACTAGGTTGTTGAACACCTAGCAATCTCACGGCAAAAACCAAACGTAAACACCTGAAATTTAAGTGCTTAACAAGATTCATCGCCGCTAATGTAAACAAAAAGCCGACCGCAGAAAACTGCGGTCGGCTTGATTCATATCCTCTAAGGTACAGATGTACGCCAACTGGCATGAGCCCGCTATAACAGCGCTAAAACCGGCTCACCTTTTCTGGTTTTAGGCACTAAACATTAGGCACTAGAAGTTAGGCACGCCAGCTTGGGATCTCGGCCTCATAACCTGCTATCGCATCGGCATAACCCAGGCTGATGCCTATGGCATCCAGGCCGTTGAGCAAATTATGGCGCGCCGATGGAGCGATCTCGAAGCTAAAACTTGCTCCCGAAGGTGAGGTCACCGTCTGCGCCTGCAGATCCACGCTCACCTGCGCCCCTTCTTCGGCTTCAACCTCCTGCATTAGCTGCACCACCTCCGCCTCGGTCAGGCGAACCGGCAACAGACCGTTGTTGATGGCGTTGCCATAGAAGATATCGGCAAAGCTAGGCGCGATGATCACCTTAAGGCCAAAATCTGCCAGGGCCCAAGGCGCATGCTCGCGGCTCGAGCCACAGCCAAAGTTCTCCTTGGCCAGCAAGATGGAGGCGCCCCGATAGCGCGGCTGATTCAGGCTGAACTCTGGGTTAGGCTGATCGCCGGCATCATCCAGATAACGCCAGTCATGGAACAGGTGAACCCCAAAACCGTCACGGGTGACCTTGGAGAGAAACTGCTTAGGGATGATCTGATCCGTATCGATATTGGCACTGTCGATGATCACCGCAAGCCCTGTGTGTGTAGTAAATGGTTGCATCGCTCCCTCCTAGTATGGCTTGCGAATATCGACAAAGTGACCGGCAATCGCCGCAGCGGCGGCCATGGCTGGACTCACCAAGTGAGTGCGACTACCGCGTCCCTGACGCCCCTCGAAGTTACGGTTACTGGTGGAGGCGCAGCGATCCCCCGCCTCCAGCCTGTCATCGTTCATCGCCAGACACATGGAGCAACCCGGCAGGCGCCATTCAAACCCGGCGTCGATGAAGATTTTATCCAGACCTTCCGCCTCCGCCTGCTCTTTTACCAGACCAGAGCCGGGTACCACGATTGCCGTGACGCCCTCAGCCACCTTACGCCCCTTTGCCTGGTGAGCCGCCGAGCGCAGATCTTCGATGCGCGAGTTGGTACAGGAGCCGATAAACACCTTGTTGATGCTGACGTCTGTCATCTGAGTACCAGGGGTCAGCGCCACATAATCGAGCGCCTTCTCGATACTGGCCTTAACCGTAGGATTCGACTCATCTTCGGGGTTAGGCACACACTCATCTATGGCCACCACCTGACCCGGATTGGTACCCCAGGTCAATTGCGGGGCGATATCGCTCGCCTCTAATACCACATGGGCATCGAACACGGCATCATCATCAGACTTCAGCGCCTGCCAGGCGACGACCGCCTGCTGCCAAGCTTCGCCCTTAGGAGCAAACTCGCGGCCTTCGAGGTAATCGATAGTAGTCTGATCCGGCGCTATCATACCCGCCTTGGCCCCCATCTCGATCGCCATGTTACAGACGGTCATGCGGCCCTCCATCGACAGGGCCGAAATCGCCTCACCGCAGAACTCGACCACATAGCCAGTACCGCCATCCATGCCTATCTTGCCGATGATGGCCAGCACGATATCTTTAGCGGTGATCCCCTCGGCCACGTGACCACTCACCTCGATCTTCATGGTCTTGGCCTTGAGCTGACGCAGGGTTTGGGTGGCCATCACATGCTCCACCTCAGAGGTGCCAATGCCGAAGGCCAAGGCGCCGAACGCGCCATGAGTCGCGGTGTGCGAGTCGCCGCAAACGATCACTGTGCCCGGCAATGTAATGCCAAGCTCAGGGCCCATCACATGGACGATCCCCTGATTCTTATGATGAATGTCGTAGAGGCGCACGCCAAACTCTTTACAGTTTTGTGCCAGGGTCTCCACCTGAGTGCGCGCCATGGGACTGAGTGCATCCAGGCTGGCGCTCTTGGTCGAGGTGTTGTGATCCATGGTGGCAAAGGTTTTCTCTGGCGCCCTTAATTTTCGGCCCGCGACTTTTAAGCCGCTGAAGGCCTGAGGCGAAGTCACCTCATGTACCAGATGGCGATCCACATAGATAAGTGGCGCCTCCCCTTCGGGGGCGGCTACAATATGGCTGTCCCATACCTTTTCATAGAGTGTCTTCGCCATTAGTTTGCCTCTCTGACTGCCTGGGCAATATAGTCGCCCATTTCGCGGGTTGATTTTGCCTTGTCACGCTGATCCGCGCTCAAGAGTTCTCCAGTTAAGTAGCCATCGCTCAATGCCTTGGCGACCGCGTCTTCAATCGCCTTGGCTGCCGCTTCCTCCTTGAGGCTGTGACGCAGTAACAGCGCCGCAGACAGGATCTGCGCAATCGGGTTAGCTATGCCCTGGCCGGCGATATCCGGCGCGCTGCCCCCGGCGGGCTCATAAAGGCCGAAGCCGTCGCTGTTGAGGCTCACCGACGAGAGCAAGCCCATGGAACCTGTCAGCATGGCGATCTCATCGGAGATGATGTCACCAAACAGGTTAGAGCAGAGCATCACATCGAAATCGAAGGGACGGCGCAGCAGCTGCATGGTGGCGTTGTCGATATAGATGTGTTCCAGCTCCACGTCGGGGAAATCCTTGGCCACCTCTTCGACCACCTCACGCCACAGGACTGAGCAGGCCAGCACGTTGGCCTTATCCACCGAAGTGACCTTCTTACGACGACCGCGAGCCGCCTCGAAGGCTATCTTAGCGATACGGCGTACCTCGCGGCGGCTATAACGCATGGTGTCGAAGGCTTCCTCTTGCTCTCCCTCTCCCTGACGCCCCTTTGGCTTGCCAAAATAGATTCCACCGGTTAGCTCGCGTACACACAGCACGTCGAAGCCCTGAGCCGAAATGTCGCTGCGCAGCGGTGACATATGCTCCAGGCCACCATGCAGCTTAGCCGGACGCATGTTACAGAACAGTTCGAAATGCCCCCGCAGTGGCAGCAAGGCGCCACGCTCTGGCTGATCGTTAGGCGGTAGATGTTCCCACTTAGGGCCGCCCACCGAACCGAACAAGATGGCGTCGGCCGCCTCACAACCCTTTAGGGTCGACTCGGGTAAGGGACAACCATGCTTGTCGATGGCCGCACCGCCCACATCATACTCGCTATACTCGATATCCAACGAGAAACGCTCTTCTACCGCCTTTAGCACCTTACGTGCTTCGACCATGACCTCGGGACCTATCCCATCACCGGCCAATACCGCGACTTGATAACTCATACCTCAAGTAACTCCCTGCAATTAATTGTCTTTATACTGTTAAATTTGAAATTTGTTATATGCCACCCAACTCGGTGCGCGCCTGTTTTAGCTTGTGCTTGTTCTCGGCCACCTTGTCGGCACGCCAGGTGAGATTCATCACGTGAATAAGTGCTGCCGCCGAGGCCTCGACCACATCGGTCGCCAGGCCGACACCGTGGAAACTCTGCTCATGGTAATTGGCTGTGATATCCACCTGCCCCAGGGCGTCTTGGCCCTCTCCCTTGGCGCTGAGCTGATAGCTGCTGATGTTAACTTCACAGCCACTGGCGCGGGCAATCGCCTTATAGGCCGCATCCACCGGGCCGTTACCTGTAGCGGCCTCGGTCACCGACTCGCCGTCGATGCTTAAGGTCACTGTGGCTGTCGCCTGCCCCTGGGTAGAATCCGAGTGCACCACCAGCTGCTGCAGTCCATAGTGGTTCTCATCTTCCGCCTGAGCCTCCACATACACTAGCGCCTCTAAGTCGTAATCGAATACCTGGCCCTTCTTGTCGGCCAGCTTCAGGAAGGCCTCATACAGGGTGTCCATGTCGTAGTCTTGCTCGCCGTAACCCATCTCTTCCATGCGATGTTTGATCACGTGACGGCCGGAGCGGGAGGTCATGTTCAGGTTGTTGCGGTTAAGGCCGATACTCTCTGGCGTCATGATCTCATAGGTATTTTGCGACTTGAGCACACCATCCTGATGAATACCCGAGGAGTGAGTAAAGGCATTGGCACCGACGATCGCCTTGTTGGCCTGCACCGGCATGTTACACAGCTGGCTCACCAGGTTAGAGGTACGATGGATCTCTTTGGCATTGATCCCCGTCTCCAGCCCCAGGCTGGCCTTGCGGGTGGCGATGATCATGGCGATCTCTTCCAGGGAGCAGTTACCGGCGCGCTCACCGATACCGTTAACGGTACACTCGATTTGACGCGCCCCGTGCTGCACCGCGGTGATGGAGTTCGCCACTGACAAGCCTAAATCATCATGACAGTGCACCGAGATCACCGCCTGGTCGATGTTAGGCACACGGTTAAACAGATTTTGAATGATGCCGCCAAACTCGCTCGGCACCGTATAGCCGACGGTGTCGGGGATATTGATCGTCTTGGCCCCCGCCTTGATAGCGGCCTCAACCATGCGACACAGGTTATCTATGGGAGTACGACCTGCGTCTTCACAGGAAAACTCCACATCGTCGGTAAAACGGCGGGCATATTTCACCGCGCCTACCGCCATATCCAATACCTGGTCGAAGGAGCGCTTCAACTTACTCTCCACATGTATGGTCGAGGTAGAGATGAAGGTATGGATACGGAACTGATCCGCCACAGACAGAGACTGGGCCGCGGCGTCGATATCTTTTTCCAATGCCCTGGCTAAGGCGCAGACTCGGCTATTCTTGATGGTGCGGGCAATGGTCTGTACCGATTCGAAATCTCCCGGCGATGAGACGGGAAACCCCACCTCCATGACGTCCACTCCCAGACGCTCGAGTGACAGTGCTATCTGTAGCTTTTCCTTAACCGTTAAACTCGCCGCTAATGCTTGCTCACCATCTCGTAAGGTCGTATCAAATATTATCACTCGGTTAGACATCTGGTTTCTCCATGGTACGTCTAGGCTCTAATTTTGGGTGTTCGTCGAATCCATAAACAAAAAAACCCCGCGTTGTTGGGCGCGGGGTTTATGAATGCTGGGTGTGTTATTAAGCGTGCAACACTACATTCTCCGCGCAGGACCTGCGAGAATGAGAATGAGGAGGCTGAGGAGTGCACGGTTAATAGTCGTCATTGTATTCAATAAAAGTAATTAATTATTCGTTTCGCTTCGAAAGATTGATTAATATTTAACGTGTGTCTGTGCAATAGTCAACCCCATATTTTTCATGTTTGCCACATTAGACCAGATAAAAATCTTGATTAACTGCGCAAATCTAACCATTAATTTGCTCACAAGAGTGACTAAGTGATTAAATTCAGCATACTAGGTCATTTGTCGAGCATTCCCTCTGATTCCAACCGCGGGTACTATTTTTTATGCAATTGCTGATGAAAAATCAGTATAATGCCGCCAATGGAAACAGATATAGCACACTCGTTCCGGAGCTTTTAAAAATGGATTTTCGTCTCATAGTGTTAAGTCTCAGCCTGTGGCTGATCCCCGCTTATGGGGACACTATGACAGAGTTAGATGAGTTGGCCCAAACCGTCTACCAATATCCCAACAAGACACTGACACAGATCTCGGCGCTGGAACAACGCCTGGATCAGGAAGACACGTCTGACGAAAATCGTCTCAGGCTCGCGCTGCTCAAGTGTGAGGCCTTCGTCCAGCTCGGTGAGAATGAGGCCGCCATCAACCTGGGCCGTATGAGCGAAGCCAAGGCCAAGTCCCTAAAACTCAACCAGCTCAGCCCCTATTTTCTCAACTGTATGGCCGCGGCCTATATCGATTATGGCGATCTAAGACAGGCGTTGACCCTGCTGGACTCGGCCATCTATCTCTCGCGCGAACAGCAGCAGCCTCAGTCATTGGTCAACGGCCTGATGCTACGCGGCAGGATAGATACTCATATCGAGAGCCAGAGCAGTGCCCTGGAAGATCTGCGTCTGGCCCTAGACATCTACCCGGATACCGAGAAGCAGAGGCCACAATGGCTTACCCCGCCAAGGCCCTATGTGCAACTGGCCATGGCCGAGTTGCTGAGAACCAAGGGGCTCTATAACCAGGCGTTCAACAATGCCAGAGTCGCGCTCGATTCCGAACAGACCACGGGCAAGGTGCGACTGACAGTACTGCTCACCCTGGCCAAGATTGCCCACTACAACCAAGAGGTGAAGTTCAGGGATGACATGGTGCTCGAGGCCAAGATCTTACTGCCCGAATTAGCCACGGCAACCGAACTGGCAGAGAGTTACACCCAGCTGGCGGAGATCGAGTTTCTCAGGGGAAATGACAAGAGCGCCATCCAGCTACTCAATATCGCCCTCAACACCTT
Organism: Shewanella sp. Isolate7; assembly: GCF_022398425.1. Lineage (NCBI taxonomy): Bacteria > Pseudomonadati > Pseudomonadota > Gammaproteobacteria > Alteromonadales > Shewanellaceae > Shewanella > Shewanella sp. Isolate7. The sequence continues at coordinate 34,846 of NZ_JAKEVJ010000034.1, forward strand.
CGACAAGCAGAAGAAGATCAACGACACCCTGAGGGCCAACCGTCTGCTGGCCAATATTCAATTAGCAAATGGCAATCAGGCCCTGGGGACCGAGCTGATGCAGAAGGCGATCGCCATCGGCGAGCGCACTAATCAGTTTGACGAGCTCGTCTACTGCTATGGCAGCCTGAGCCGCTATTTTGCCGACATCGGCCAGTACAAGGAGGCCTATCAATATCAACTGAAACGCTTCGAGATGGCTCAGCGCAGCTACGAATTTCTTAAAGACACCCGCCTACTCCAGATCAAGGCGCAGCTGGGACGTTACCAACAACTTGCCCAGGCCAGTCAACCAAAGCCCATCAAGCTCGACGCCAACATTAGCGACAGCTATGGATTAATCGGTATCCTGGTGCTCTTCCTGCTACTGACCCTCTTCATTCTCCTCAACCGTATCAGAATGCCTAAGGCGCCGCTGCCGGTGAGCCAGAGAGATGAACCCATGAGCCCCCAGGAGAAGATGGAAGCCCTGCTGACCAGTGCCAAGCAGATAGGTTTTCCTATCACCATCTTGCTGATCAACCCCAGCCATCTGGCCAAAGCCGATGTGGATAGGCTGCTAAGCCGCTTATCGCAGAAGATACGTCAGCAGGATATCTTGCTCAGCACCAGCGCCGATCAGATACTGATCATGCTGCCCTTCACCTCGTTGGCGGGGGCACAGCTCATCGCTCGTCAGCTGAGCGAGATCATCACGCCGCTGCAAAACGGTACCCGGGTCAACATGGGGATGGCGGTGATGCAGCATCACGACACACTCTCCTCGCTGGTTAAGCGGGCCAGTGTCGATCAGTTGAGTAAATACAGCGGCCAGCAGGCACACTGAATCCGCGAGCCAGGCAGCAACTTACTTAGCCACGGGTGAGGTAATCGTTGATCTCGTCGAGGAAGTCGCCGCCGAAACGCTCAAGCTTGGTCTCTCCCACGCCATTGACCGCCAGCATCTCGCCAGGGCTGGTCGGCAGCATGCCCGCCATCTCGGCCAGGGTGGCATCGTTAAACACCAGATAAGGCGGTACATCCAGCTCTTCGGCCAAGCTGCGGCGCAGCTGCTTCAGGCGAGCAAACAGTTTCCTGTCGTAATTGATTGGCGCCCGGCTAGTGCTGCGGCGCTTCACGTGTGTGGTGATGCTGATACGCGGCTCGGCGAGCTGGAGCGGCTGCTCGCCCTTGAGCACCGCCCGCGCCTGGGGATTGAGCTTAATGGCGGAGCCTCGGGTAATATCCTGACTGGCGAAGCCTAGGTGGATGATCTGACGAATGATACTGAGCCAGAACTCATGGCTCTTATCCTTGCCTATGCCCCAGGTCGACAACTTGTCGTGGCCACGGTCGACCACAGAGGCCGCCTTGGAACCGCGGAGCACCTCAATAAGATGATTCACACCAAACTTCTGCTGCAGACGGAAGATGCAGGAGAGCACCTTCTGGGCATCTTTGACGCCATCATAACGCTTCGGCGGATCCAGGCAGATATCGCAGTTGCCGCATGGCTCGGAGGCACTCTCATCGAAATAGTGCAATAACACCTGACGGCGACAGGTTTGCGCCTCGGCAAAGGCCGCCATGGTATTGAGCTTATGGTATTCCACCTGTTGCTGTGGCCCTGGCTCCTGCTGCTCGATAAGATGACGCACGCGCCCAATATCGGCGGGGTCAAACAGCATGAAGGCCTCGGCATCCAGGCCGTCACGGCCGGCGCGACCTGTCTCCTGATAATAGGCCTCGACGCTCTTGGGAATGTCGTAATGCACCACGAAACGCACGTTGGACTTGTTTATCCCCATGCCGAAGGCCACGGTTGCCACTACGATATCCAATTGATCCTTAAGGAAACGCTCCTGAATATCGGCGCGCTCCTCCTGGGTCTTGCCCGCATGATAGGCATCGGCCTGATACCCCTGCATGCGCAGACGCTCGGCTACCTCATCCACCCGGCGCCGACTGCTGCAGTAGATGATACCGCTGTTGCCATTCTGCGCCTGAATAAACTGTCTGAGCTGATTGGCGACATTCAGCTTCTCCGCCACGGTATAACGAATGTTGGGCCGGTCGAAACTGGTGAGCAGTTCGAAAGGCGCGATCCCCAGTCGCTGACAGATATCTACTCGGGTCGCCTTGTCGGCTGTGGCCGTCAGCGCCATCATGGGCACCTGAGGAAACAGCTGCTTCAGCCGACCAAGCGCCGCATATTCGGGCCTGAAGTCATGGCCCCACTGAGAGATACAATGCGCCTCATCGATAGCAAAGAGGGAGAGCGGCAGATTGCGTAACCGCTCGATAAAGCTGTCGGTCAGCAGCCGCTCCGGGGAGACATAAAGCAGCTTGAGCTCGCCTTTATGCAGCTGACGATAGATGGTCAGCGCCTCTTCCCGCGACTGTGACGAGTTGAGATAGGCCGCCGCAACCCCCATCTGTTTCAGGCTATCGACCTGATCTTTCATCAGAGAGATAAGCGGTGACACCACCAGCGTCAACCCGGGTAAGACGAGTGCCGGTAGTTGATAGCACAGGCTCTTCCCCCCGCCGGTTGGCATGATCACCAGGGCGTCCAGGCCACCACAGACAGTGTCTATCACCTCACGTTGACCCGTCCTGAAGGTGCGATAGCCAAACACCGTCTGCAGGCAGTCGGCGAGCGGATCGCTTTGGGTCACATCGGCAGAGGTTAAGGCTAAGTCCATGGTGCTCAGTAATCGTCAATTTGGCCGCTTATTCTAATCAAGGCGGCTCGGCTTGTCTCATCTATCCGGGTATTAATTGTCACCTGGCCCCCATCGATTGCTGAAATTTTGTCCACAGGCTTGCAGTGTCCTGTGCATTAGCGATAGATTAAATGCTCTAGCCATCGGGCTAACGAGTGCCAAATTTAACCCTCTTGTACCCCGCAAGCGGCGTAGGACAAAACAAGGAGTGCCCCTATGACGACGCCCATACAAGCGCAGACCCTGGCTAGCGTAGCCGACATCTTCGATACCAAGGTCCCCTTTCACAACCTGCTAGGCATGGATATCAAGCGCTACGATCTCCAGGGCGTCGAGGTCGAGGTTAAGATGCACAAAGACCTCATAGGTAATATCCACCAGCAGATCCTTCACGGCGGCGTGACGGCAACTATACTCGATGTGGTGGGCGGACTGACTGCCTTCTCCGGCCTGGTGGCCAGCCGCGAAGACTGGCAACTGGAAGATCTGCAGAAACGCCTGCAAACCTTAGGCACCATAGACTTGCGTATCGACTATCTCAGGCCGGGGCGCGGCGAGATCTTTACCGGCACGGGCACAGTGATAAGGGCCGGTAATCGGGTCTCCGTCTGCCGCATGGAGCTGCACAACGAGAAGGGCTCTCATATCGCCTTCGGCACGGGCACCTACATGGTGGGCTAGCTGCCTCAACGCCCGTTTATCCCGTCAAGTTAGCGAGACGCCCTGGCAATGGACCATACCAGTGCCGGGGCATAAAAGATTGGCGATCGCCGCTTGAGTCATGCCGTTTAGGCGCCTACAATGCCTCTCCCGCTCTTTTTCTAAATCCGAAACTATGGCCGATATTGAGTATCGTAAAGGGGTAGCGCTCGCCATCTGCGCATACTGCCTGTGGGGCTTCGCTCCCCTCTATTTTAAGCTGCTAAATCATGTGTCGGCGACTGAGATCCTGCTGCATCGCGTGATCTGGTCCTTCATCTTCATGCTGATCTTGATGCAATTTATCGGCGGCTTTGCCAAACTTCGCGCCCTATTTCGACAGCCCAAACAACTTGGCGTGTTGGTGATCACCTCGATTCTGATCGCCGGTAACTGGCTGCTGTTTATCTGGGCAATCAACAACGAGCATATGCTCGATGCCAGCCTGGGCTACTTCATCAATCCCTTGGTCAACGTGCTGCTGGGCATGGTGTTCTTACAGGAACGTTTGCGCAGGCTCCAATGGGTCGCCGTCTCTTTGGCCTGCGCCGGCGTGCTGATCCAATTGATCTCTTTCGGTTCGATTCCTGTGGTGTCGCTGGGGCTCGCCGCCTCATTCGGCGTCTATGGTTTGCTGCGCAAGAAGGTCAATGTCGACGCCAAGACGGGTCTTCTGGTCGAGACGGCCATCTTAGTGCCGGTGGCCCTACTCTACCTGATGACGAATCTTGACGGCACCAGCATCCTGGAAAACAGCTGGCAGATGAACCTGCTGCTGATGGCGGCCGGCATCGTCACCTCGGTTCCGCTGTTGTGTTTTGCCGGCGCAGCAACCCGTATTCCGCTGTCGATACTGGGCTTTTTTCAATATATCGGCCCCAGCATCATGTTTATCCTAGCCGTCAGCCTGTTTAACGAACCCTTCGATCTCGAGAAGGGACTCACCTTCGCCTTTATCTGGAGTGCGCTGGTGATCTTTACCCTAGACTTAGCCTTAAAGAGTCGGCGTAAGCAGGCCGGCTAACAAGGCCTCCGGCTGCTCTAGACTCAAGATCAGCAGGTAACCCTCGGTCGTCGGCAACACCAGCACCCGCTCTCTGTTGGTGACAGACAGTAGGGCGCTGGCTATGTTTTCGCTGGCTATGTGTTCACTAGCTATCTGTTCACTAACTATGCTTTCGCTGGCTTCGGCCAGCTTAAACCAGCCGAGGGAATAGCCCGGCATTCCCACACCATTGCTGCGATAGCTCAACTTGGGCGCATCGTCTTCATCAAGGTTGAGGATTTTAGCCTCAGCAGTCAGTAAGCTCTGCCGTGATAATTCGACCCGATAAAGCGGGATGTCGACCAGCATAGTGGTCGGCGTGAGACGTATGCTGGCATCATGGGCCTTGTAGAACACCCAGGAGAGCAATCCCAATACGGCGATAATCATCCCAGAGGCCGCATATTTCGCCCCCTTAGGTAGGGGCTTCATCTTCAATAGCAATAGCACCAAGGCCACACCGAGCAGCATAGACAGGAACATAGCGCTCGTCGTCGAATCAAAGGTCGTGAGTTGAAAGACTTGAGTATCCATCTCTATATATCCTCCAGAAAAGATAGGCTTACACTTGTGCTAACGGTTACCGCTTAGTATCTCGGCCTAGCCAAGAAGACTCTAGTCGAGAAGACCCTAGCCGTGAAGACCCTAGCCGTGAAGACCCTAGCCGTGAAGACCCTAGCCGTGAAGACCCTAGCCGTGAAGACCCTAGCCGTGAAGAGCAGGGTGATTTGTAGACCGTAGCGAAAATCAACAGATAGAGTCTGGTTTTAACGACATATTATGTCAACCTGTTTTTTGACGTTAAACGATTCATGTTACAAGACTAATGTCATGAGACTGGTGCCATGAGGATGGTGTCATGAGACTAATGCCATGAGGCTGGCACTATAAGACGGTTGCTCCGAATCTAACGCTACTAGTGTAGTGGTCAACTAAAATTGGCCACGGTTTTGTATTCAAGCCAATATCTTCGCTCTGACTCATTGGGTGTCAGCCCACCGTTATATTGATGTGGTCTCAGCTGACTGTAATACCCCGTCACATATCGCGAAATTTCACTCTTAGCCTCACCGATATCCCGATAGCCGGTCATCGGTATCCATTCTGTTTTTAAGCTTCTAAAGAAGCGCTCCATCGGGCTGTTGTCCCAGCAGTTTCCTCGTCGACTC
>NZ_JAKEVJ010000035.1:0-40057 GCF_022398425.1 Shewanella sp. Isolate7
CCGAAAAAGGAGGCCATTGCTGTACGACTTAGTGGTTAACCTTCGCCAAAACCTACTGAAAATGTTTTATCCATATATTTACCCCTTTTACGCACTTTGAAGCCCTACTGAGATGCGGAAGCTACTGCTATCAAAAGCTTTGAATTTAAGGCAAGAATAGCAGCAAAAAATGCTCTATAGCAACAAAAATCTTCGCAAAATGTCCTAAAGGACCGTTACATTTACAAAGACACAACCACCTAACCTTGACGAACAAAACTTTTAGATAACGTCTTCATTTTAAACACACTTTTCGTGCTATGAATTTTGTTGATAATTATCCATCTCTACAACATTCAAACTAAAGCACACATTCAACTTACATAGCCCGAATGGAAAAATTATGCCACTCAACAACTCAAAACGCTATCATGTTGTTTTACTTAAATATATCATCAATTAACTCACTATACTTAGCAACCATTTTTAACGAAGCTACAGCAAGACTCTCATTGAAATCTTTATCAATATCATAGTCAGCCAACTTACGTTCCGATTTCGCTTGATTCAGCATGTAAGCCACACGTTTACAACCAAAAGCATCCTTTTTCTCAAGTCTACTAGCATCATTTTTCAGATACTCAATCAAGTCTTGATGAGTACCAGTGCCAGCATATGTATAATGAGACAATGCTTTCACTGTTTTATGATACATTGAGTAATATGCTCTTCCAGAGCACATTCTCCAGCCAATCTCTTTCCCTAAATCTTTGTTGTACAGCGCAACTTCTTTAAAGCACACATCTGTAACTGACATTTTCCTAATATTCCTTTATTCTTCAAGGCCAGACATAAAAGTAACGACTATGTTAGGAGAGAGCCCCTTTTCTACAGCTGTGAACGCAAGTTCAATTTTGGCATCAATGATATCATCTTCAGTAACATTCTCATTCGAGCCAACAAAATAGACAACACTCAGCACTTGCTCTCTTGAACAAAAAGATGCTTCTTGGGATAAAATTCTCATATAAGGTTTAGCTGAAAAGATGGTGTCGACTAGTTGACCATATTCCTTTATGGCGCCTTCAGTAATGCCGACATCAACCATTCGCTCATGATTCTCAACATACATACTGACAATCTCCTCAAAGAACTCTAAGTCTTCAGCTTGTAACTTCTGTAGAGTTTTAAGTGTAGCCGCTAACTCTTCTATATCAAGAGATAGGTAATACACATAAGCAGCCTGCTTGAGTAAGCCTATAGAGTTAGAGTTTTTAGAATATTTTTCTAAAATCGACTTTGCGAATGAAAAATCATTCAAAAAAATAGAGGCCGTGACGAAGTTTTCAACGGTTAGCTCGTCGTATCCAATACGCAATGACGTATCAAAATTACGAATACAATCTTCTTTTCTAAAGCACTGACAATCTAACATTCCCTTCAGCATGAACTTTTCAGCATCATTTGGAATTTTATTTATCTGTCTTAACGCCCTAGCCCTTTCCATGTCAGACATTAAGGTCTGTTTGGTTCTGTAAAGAGAAAAATCTTTAACCAAATCAGCTCCAATCGTAGCTGGATTAGCTACCACCATATAAGCATCCTATTCTTACACAACAAAACATCACTAAAATTCAGGGCAAGCATTCTATTCTGATAAACAGCTTAGCACAACCTTCTTGTTCAAAAATCAGACTACTCACTCACTTTTATCAACATTACCTCTTTCAAAAAATCTAGCCCCCCCTCAATTAAAATCCTGAGTAAACCAACTTACACGGTACAGCTAATTCAGTCAATTTTGCCCCCGGAGCACGACAAGCTCCAACCAACTACCTTATGACATAGACAGACATGGACGAAACTAACCCCAAAGCTAGATCCTTCACAAGAATAAGCTTGAAATGATACAGCCGCCCTTTTGAAAACTCCACAAATACGAAAGAAAACCTTTCTCTGGAAAAGCCTTGTGTTTAGTTTTTTCAACTTAATATCAATACACTAAAACATGGCAGGTATCTGCATTTGGTTAGGCGTTAAAGCAAGCTATAAAGGAAACAAGTCCCTCGCCGCGACGTTTAGCTGTCTGCTAACACCTTAAAAGCATGTGGTAACACAACGCCGCTCACTCACCACAAAGCAAATCCCCTCTTAGTATTTCCATATACTCCGGGGATAATCATTTCCATATGAAAAAGCCCCGATACTGTTAGGTATCGGGGCTTTAATTTTTACGTTCTAAGCTTCTGAGCTTAAGACCAGCAGAGCATTTTACGTGGTATAAATCTTGTTAGAGCAAGGCGCTTTACCGCGACGTTTAGTGTACTAAACGAGTGGTGAAGCAACGCAGCTATCACAGATTTAGGCCCGTAAAATTTACATCATGCCCATGCCGCCCATACCACCCATACCGCCGCCCATGCCGCCCATATCGCCGGCACCAGCTTCTTGTGGAATCTCACCCACCATAGCTTCGGTAGTGATCATCAGACCCGCGATAGATGAAGCGAACTGTAGCGCGCTACGAGTCACCTTAGTTGGGTCAAGGATACCCATCTCTAGCATGTCACCGTATACGTCGCTACCAGCGTTGTAACCATAGTTACCTGAGCCGTTCTTAACGTTGTTGGCAACCACTGAGGCTTCTTCACCTGCGTTAGTGGCGATCTGACGAAGTGGCGCTTCCATGGCGCGCAGTGCGATAGTCACACCATGCTTCTGGTCTTCGTTAGCCACTTCAACTTCACCGATCTTAGAGGCAACGCGAACCAGGGCAACACCACCACCGGCAACCACACCTTCTTCAACGGCGGCGCGAGTCGCGTGTAGTGCATCTTCTACGCGAGCCTTCTTCTCTTTCATTTCGACTTCGGTGGCTGCGCCAACCTTGATCACTGCAACACCGCCGGCCAGCTTAGCCATACGCTCTTGTAGCTTCTCTCTGTCGTAGTCAGAAGTAGACTCTTCTGCCTGGATCTTGATTTGTGCAACACGGGCAGAGATCTGCTCTTGCTCGCCGGTACCGTCGATGATGGTGGTGTCATCTTTGGTGATCACGACGCGCTTAGCCGTACCCAGATCTTCCAGAGTGGCTTTTTCAAGCTCTAGACCGATCTCTTCGGCAATTACCGTACCGCCAGTCAGGATAGCGATATCTTGTAGCATCGCCTTACGACGGTCACCGAAACCAGGTGCCTTAACCGCAGCAACCTTAACGATACCGCGCATGTTGTTCACCACCAGAGTCGCTAGGGCTTCGCCTTCAACGTCTTCGGCGATGATCATCAGTGGCTTACCAGTTTTCGCCAGACCTTCAAGGATTGGCAGTAGCTCACGGATGTTAGAGATCTTCTTGTCAACCAATAGGATGTATGGGTTTTCAAGTTCAACGCTGCCGGTTTCTGGCTTGTTGATGAAGTATGGAGACAGGTAACCGCGGTCGAACTGCATACCTTCAACCACGTCTAGTTCGTTCTCTAGTGCCTGACCTTCTTCAACGGTGATCACGCCTTCTTTACCCACGCGCTCCATCGCAGTTGCGATGATTTCGCCGATAGACTCGTCAGAGTTAGCAGAGATGGTACCTACCTGAGCGATAGCCTTAGTGTCGCTACACTCTTGAGACAGTGTCTTCAGCTCGGCAACGGCAGCTACAACCGCCTTGTCGATACCGCGCTTAAGATCCATTGGGTTCATGCCAGCGGCAACGGCTTTCAGACCTTCGGTCACGATAGCTTGCGCCAGTACGGTTGCAGTGGTGGTACCGTCACCGGCGGCGTCGTTGGCTTTAGAAGCAACTTCTTTCACCATCTGCGCGCCCATGTTTTCGAACTTGTCTTCCAGCTCGATCTCTTTAGCTACCGATACACCGTCTTTGGTGATCAGCGGCGCGCCGAAGCTCTTGTCGAGCACCACGTTACGGCCTTTAGGGCCCAGGGTCACTTTAACTGCGTTAGCCAGTACGTTTACGCCCGCAAGCATTTTTACGCGAGCGTCATTGCCAAATAAAACTTCTTTAGCTGCCATGTTCTGTATCCTTTAATAAAATTCTGGTTAAACGGGATATTGAGTGGATTATTCCACTACAGCCATTAAATCTGATTCAGAAAGGATCAAGACCTCTTCACCGTCGATCTTCTCTTTCTTCACGCCATAACCTTCGTTGAAGATCACTATGTCGCCCACTTTTACGTCGAGTGGTTGCACAGTGCCATTTTCAAGAATTCGGCCATTGCCTACAGCAAGAACTTCACCGCGAGTTGACTGCTCGGCTGCACTACCTGTGAGTACGATGCCACCGGCTGATTTTGATTCAACTTCAGAACGCTTAACAATGACGCGGTCATGTAATGGACGAATATTCATCTACGGACTCTCCTAATGATTTTTTTGCCCAACAAACGTTGGCGGTTTATCAAAAAAAAGTGCGGCGACTTCGCTTTCGCCGCGGGATGTTCGATATATGGGGATGGGGTTGCTAAGATCCAAGGGCTTTACAAAAAAAATCTGATTTTTTTTTAACTGGGTTTTATAAAAGATCAGCCATTCCTGATAGAATTGCCCTCCTTCTGTTACCTAGGCATTCCACTTACATGAGAGACAGACACGGGCTGCTCAGTCAGCCAATCGGTCGTGTACTGCTAAATATGAGCCTCCCGAACCTGATTGGTATTCTCACCATTCTTGGGTTCAGCCTTGTAGACACTTTTTTTATCAGCCAGTTAGGCACAGAAGCCCTGGCCGCCATCAGCTTTACCTTTCCGGTCACCCTGATTGTTTCCAGCATCGCCATCGGTATAGGCGCCGGGGTATCGACCAATTTAGGGCGCCTCATCGGCAGCGGCAACAGCCCCAAGGCAAGGGTGTTTCTGCATGACGCCCTGCTGATCACCTTCTGGCTGATCGCCGCCATCTCGCTGCTGGGCAGCCTGTTTATCGGCCCGCTGTTTAGCCTGCTGGGGGCCAACGAACTCAGCCTGCCGCTGATCCGCGACTATATGTTTCTCTGGTATCTGGGGGCGCCGCTGCTGGTGCTCTTGATGGTGGGTAACCAGGGGCTGCGCGCCACGGGCGATACCAAATCACCGGCCAAGATCATGGCGCTGGCGGCGCTGATCAATCTGGTGCTCGACCCCTTGCTGATCTTCGGCATAGGCCCCTTCCCACGGCTGGAAATTCAGGGCGCGGCCATCGCCACCCTGATCTCCTGGGTGGTGGCGCTGTCCTTGTCGGGATACCTTTTGATCATCAAACGTAACCTGGTGGACTTTGCCGAATTTAATCTGCAGCGGATTCACTGCAACTGGCGCCAGCTGGCCCATATCGCCCAACCGGCGGCGCTGATGAACCTGCTCAACCCAGTGGCTAACGCCATCATCATGGCCATGCTGGCCCGCATCGACCACAGCGCGGTGGCGGCCTTCGGCGCCGGTACCCGTCTTGAATCTGTACTGCTGATCGCCGTGATGGCGCTCTCCTCCAGCTTGGTACCCTTCATTGCCCAAAACCTGGGGGCGGGACAGACCCAGCGCGCCCGCGACGCCCTCATGTTGTCGCTGCGATTCGTGTTGGTGTTTCAGACGCTGATCTATTTGCCGCTGGCGCTGCTGGCGACCCCAATCGCCCAGCTGTTCAGTAAAGACCCGCAGGTGATCGAGTGGCTCAGCTTCTACATTATCGCCCTGCCCGCCGCCTATGGCCCGCTGGGGATGGTGATCCTCACAGCCACCTCGCTCAACGCCTACCACAGGCCCATGAGCTCATTGGTGCTTAACCTCTGCCGCCTGTTTCTGCTGCTGTTGCCGCTGGCGGCACTGGGCTCATACCTAGGCGGCGTTAAGGGTCTGCTGCTGGCACTGCCTATTACCAATGCCGTGATGGGGATCGCCTGTTATATCCTGGCCAGTCGCATCACAGAGCCTGACACCACGCCTGAGCATGTGGAGATCTACAAGCGTTAGCGCCTCCGCCATGTTTGGCAAAGGTTTTCTAAGCGGGATTGAGTCGCGGGGGATGGTGTTTTAGCTGGTATGGTCGGTAGTACTGGCAGTGATACCGGAGAGCCTGATGATGGCTCCCGGTTATCGGCCTTCTCGAGCCGAGTTGTCATCAATGCCAGCTTAGGAAAGCGGCTTGATCACCCCCTTGGTTCTAGCTTCGCGGTCACAGGCACCGTTTTGAATGCACTCCTCTAACGCCCGCATCATGTGGTCGATAAAGCGTTGGCTGGCCAGGCTGATGAAGCGCCGCGACGGGTAGACCAGGAAGCACTTGCCCTCATAGGGTTCAATATCTTCAAATAGCATCACCAGCTTGCCCTGCTCCACATACTCCTGGGCTATCGGCAGCGGCATCATAGAGATCCCCCGCCCCATGAGGGTCGCTTCTAAACAGGTATCCAGGCTGTTGACGCAAAGGTTGCCCGACACCGACAATATCCTGTCTTTACCGAAGGGGACTTCGTTGAAGATCCGCCCGTTGGGGTAGCGAAACAAAATCGCGTTGTGCTCCGACAACTCCTCTGGTTTAGTGGGATGGCCTGCACGCTTCAAATACTCTGGACTGGCAAAGAAGTGCACGGTTTCGGTGATCAGGTGGCGGGCCACCATCTCATTTTCGTTAAAGGCATCCTCGAGCATGAAGGCCAGATCGATATTGTTGCGGATCATATCCTTGGGCTCTGAGCTAACGATGATCTCCACCGTCAGCGCCGGATTGAGATCCATAAACGCAAAGATGGCATGAGTGATATAGAGGATCTCGGGAATGGGGAAGATCAGGATGCGCAGGTGTCCAGACACTGCAGCCTCGCCCCCCGACAGCTCTGAGAAGGTCTGCTCCAGGGTCGCCAGTAAGGGAGTGGTTTTATTGTAGAAATGGCTGCCGGATGCGGTGAGGGTCATGGCCCGGCTCTGGCGATGAAACAGCTTCACATTGAGCTCATCTTCCAGCGCCTGCAGACGGCGACTCAGTGTCGATTTAGGCACATTGAGTATATCGGCCGCCTCGACCAGGCTACCCGTCTCGACGATGCGGTGGAACAAGGCAATATCTTCGGTTTTCATCACTGACTCACTAACACGCTAAACCTGATTGCCTATTACTTTGCACACACACGTCAGGGTAAATCAAGTCAATATCGTTTCATTTTTTGGAACTCATGCTTCCACATAATTCCATTTTAATAGATGTATCTCGCTGCTATCTTAGCCAGCCATGAGATACACCTTGTCACAATTAACGGAGTTTACGATATGAAACCCCTGACAACCTCACTTTCACTACTCGTAATGACTCTAGTACTTGCCGGTTGCAGCACAGAATCTGCCGAGATAACCCCGCCCAGCGTGCGCCCCGTTAAGCTGCTGGAGATCGCCGAGCTAGGTAGCGGCACCCTGAGAAGCTTCCCCGCAAAGGTGGCCGCCACTAAGCAGGCCGAGCTCTCCTTCCGCCTGTCGGGTCAGCTGGTCGAATTCACCCTGGTGGATGGTCAGCGTGTCACCAAGGGCGAGGTGCTGGCGCGTCTGGATGACAGAGATGCCCGCAATAACCTGCTCAACCGCGAGGCGGATCATGAGCTGGCCCAGGCCGACTTTAACCGTAAGGGCGAGCTGCTGCGCCAGGCGCTGATCTCCCAGGCGGAATATGACTTAGCCAAGGCACAGCTGAAATCCAGCGCCGCCAACCTGGCCAGCGCCCAGGATCAGCTAAGCTATACGGTGATCAAGGCGCCCTTTAGCGGCACGGTCGCCAAGACCAAGATAGAGAATTTCCAGATAGTGCAGGCCAACCAGCCGATTCTGGTGCTACAGAAAGATCGTTTCATCGACGTGGTGATCCAGGTGCCCGAGTCGCTGGCCAGCCGCGTGACCTCCTTTAATCCCCATTCGCCTTCGCTGCCCATGGTGACCTTTAGCAACCATCCAGAGCAGCAATATGCGGCGCGTCTCAAGGAGTTCGCCACCCAGGTCACTCCGGGTACCCAGAGCTATGAGGTGGTGTTTACCCTGCCGACCCCGACCGAATTTAGCGTACTGCCGGGCATGAGCGCCCAGCTGGTGCTGGATATCGCCGGTCCCGATGCCGACAAGAAGAGCGCCATAGTACCGCCGAGCGCCGTGCTCAAGCGAGATCAGGACGGCACGCCTATCGTTTGGACCTATGATCTGGGCACAGGCCAGGTGAGTTCCCGCGAGGTGAGCCTGGGTAAGGTCACCAGTGAGGGCATAGAGATCACTCAGGGCCTGACGGTGGGCGACCGTGTGGTGGTCGCAGGTGTGGCCCAGCTCAGCGAGCATCAACAGGTCAAGCCTCTGCGCTGGCAACGAGGTGTTTAACCGATGAATTTTGCCGAGTATTCGATCACCCACAAGGTGATCAGTTGGATGTTTGCCCTGCTACTCCTGATTGGCGGCAGCCTGTCGTTCCTCAGCCTGGGGCAGCTTGAATTTCCCGAATTTACCATCAAGGAGGCGCTGGTTGTCACCGCCTACCCTGGTGCCTCGCCCGAGCAGGTGGAAGAAGAGGTCACCCTGCCGCTGGAAGACGCGCTGCAGCAGCTCGATGGGGTGAAGCATATCACCTCGATCAACAGCGCCGGCCTGTCGCAGATCCAGATTGAGATGGAAGACAAGTATGACGCCGAGAAGCTGCCGCAGATCTGGGATCTGGTGCGCCGCAAGGTAAGCGATACCCAGGGGAGTCTGCCCAGTGGTGCCATGACGCCTCAGGTGATCGACGACTTCGGCGATGTTTACGGCATACTACTCAACCTCAGCGGCGACGGCTACAGCGAGCGCGAGCTGGAAAACTACGCCGACTTTCTGCGCCGTGAGCTGGTATTGGTCGACGGCATCAAGCGGGTCAATATCGCCGGTATTGTCGACCAGCAGGTGGTGGTGGAGATCTCCACCCAGAAGATCAACGCCCTGGGCCTGAACCAGGACTATATCTATGGCCTGATCAACAGCCAGAACGTGGTCTCCAACGCGGGTAGCATACGCGTGGGCGACAACCGTATCCGTATCCATCCCACGGGCGAGTTCGACAGCGTCGAGGCGCTATCGCGCCTGGTGGTGAGCGCGCCCGGTAGCGCCAAGCTTATCTACCTGGGAGATATCGCCAACATCTACAAGGCGATGGATGAGACCCCGAGCAACCTGTATCACAGCGGCGGCAATCATGCGTTGTCTGTGGGCATCGCCTTCTCCAGCGGCGTCAACGTGGTCAAGGTGGGTGAGGCGGTCAACCTAAAGATGATGGCGCTCGACGACGAGCTGCCGGTGGGTATGACGCTCACGACCGTCTACGACCAGAGCAAGATGGTGGATCAGACCATCAACGGTTTTTTGGTGAACCTGGCGGAATCGATCGCCATCGTCATCGGCGTGCTGCTGATCTTCATGGGGCTGAGATCTGGCCTGCTGATGGGGCTGGTGCTGCTGCTCACCATCCTCGGTACCTTCATCATAATGCAGGTGCTCAACATCGAGCTACAGATCATCTCGCTGGGGGCGTTGATCATCGCCCTGGGGATGTTGGTGGATAACGCCATCGTGGTGACCGAAGGGATCATCATCGGCCTCAAGCGCGGTCAGACACGCCTGGAGACCGCCAAGCAGGTGATCACCCAGACCCAATGGCCACTGCTGGGGGCGACCGTGATTGCCATCATCGCCTTCGCGCCAATCGGTCTATCGGACAACGCCACGGGTGAGTTCTGTATCTCCCTGTTTCTGGTGCTGCTGATCTCCCTGTTTATCAGCTGGATCACCGCCATGACACTGACCCCCTTCTTCTGCGATCTGCTGTTTAAGGATGGCGAGATCCCGGACGAGGCCGATAGCGACCCCTACAAGGGTTGGCTGTTCCAGCTCTATCGTGGCAGCCTGAGCCTGGCGATGCGTTTCCGCGGTCTGACCCTGCTGGTCGTGCTGCTGGCCTTAGTCGGCTCTGTCATGGGTTTTGGTCAGGTGAAGAACGTCTTCTTCCCGGCCTCTAACACGCCTATCTTCTTCGTGGATGTGTGGATGCCAGAGGGCAGCGACATCAAGGCCACCGAGGCATTGCTGGGCCGCATAGAGCAAGACCTGATGGCCGAGCAACACAAGCAAGATGCCGGTCTGGTGAACATCACCAGCGTGGTCGGCCAGGGTGCCCAGCGCTTCGTGCTGCCCTATGTGCCGGAGAAGGGCTATGCCGCCTATGGTCAGCTGCTGATCGAGATGAGCAACCTGGAGACCCTCAACGCCTATATGCGCAGGCTCGAGCAGGATCTGGTACAGCATTATCCCGAGGCGGAATATCGCTTCAAGTATATGGAGAATGGCCCAAGCCCGGCGGCCAAGATAGAGGCGCGCTTCTACGGCGAAGACCCTGAGGTACTGCGGCAGTTGGCCCAGCAGGCCAGCGAGATCTTCCTCGCCGAGCCGAGCGCCACCAGCGTGCGCCACAACTGGCGTAATCAGGTGACCCTGGTACGGCCGCAGTTGGCGCTGGCTCAGGCCCGCGAAACCGGCATCAGCAAGCAAGACCTGGATAATGCCCTGCTAACAAACTTCAGCGGCAAGCAGGTAGGCCTGTACCGCGAGAACAGCCACCTATTGCCGATTATCGCCCGGGCACCGGCCGATGAGCGTCTCAATGCCGACAGCATCTCGGCGCTGCAGGTGTGGAGCACTGAAAACAATGTGTTCGTGCCCATCTCTCAGGTCGTCAGCGACTTTACCACCGAGTGGGAAAACCCGCTGATCATGCGCCGCGACCGTAAGCGGGTGATCTCCGTGTTGGCCGACCCAGTCAACGGCAGCAACGAGACCGCAGATTCGGTGTTTAGAAAGCTACGTGACAAGGTCGAGGCCATCAGCCTGCCTGCCGGTTATGAACTGGAATGGGGCGGCGAATATGAGACCTCAAGCGAGGCGCAGCAGTCGGTATTTAGCTCGATTCCAATGGGCTATCTGGCGATGTTCCTCATCACTGTGTTGCTGTTTAACTCGGTCAGGCAACCCCTGGTGATCTGGTTTACCGTGCCGCTGGCGCTTATCGGCGTGGTCTCTGGCCTGCTGCTGTTCGACGCCCCCTTCAGCTTCATGGCGCTGCTGGGCCTGCTGAGTCTTACCGGGATGATCATCAAGAACGGTATCGTCCTGGTGGATCAGATAAACCTGGAGCAGAGCCAGGGCAAACAGGCCTATC
This sequence comes from Shewanella sp. Isolate7, assembly GCF_022398425.1. Taxonomy (NCBI): domain Bacteria; kingdom Pseudomonadati; phylum Pseudomonadota; class Gammaproteobacteria; order Alteromonadales; family Shewanellaceae; genus Shewanella; species Shewanella sp. Isolate7. The sequence continues at coordinate 11,176 of NZ_JAKEVJ010000035.1, forward strand.
AGGCGGTGTTCGACTCCTCGGTGAGCCGCGTGCGCCCCGTGTTGATGGCGGCGATCACCACCATGCTGGGGATGATCCCCCTGCTGCCGGACGCCTTCTTCGGCTCCATGGCGATCACCATCATCTTCGGCCTGGGGTTCGCCTCTGTGCTCACTCTGGTGGTGCTGCCGGTAACCTACACGCTAGTGTTCGGCATCAAGGTGCCTAAGCGCGCCTAGGCGGGCTTCACCCCTTTCCAATTCGCTTCCCGGCGTGCCCGGCTCGAAAGAGTCGGGCTTTTTCTTTGGTTCATCTCAGATTAGCGGCAAGCTGACTTTACACCCGCTCACCACAGGCGCCTTGACTCACTCACCACACAGGAGGATCAGGCACGACGGGACTATACTTAAACCGTAAACATTGTAAGGTTATCGGGAGGATACTATGTATGCTCATCACTCCATCGACAGGCGCCTGTTACTGGTAGCGGCACTAGCCACCACGGCGCTACTGGGCTGTGAGCGGCCGGTGAGCTTCTCATCTCAGGTACAGCCCATACTCAACGCCTCCTGCATCAGCTGTCATGCGGGTGCAGGCGAAGGCATGGCAAAAACCCATCTGGCACTGGATAGCTATGAGGGCGTGATGCGCGGCACCCAGCTTGGCCCCGTCGTGGTCCCCGGCAGCGCCGCCTCAAGCACCCTGTACTTGGCGATCGATCACAAGGTCGACAGCAAGATCCAGATGCCCCCTCACCACAGTGATAAATTTGCGCAAGGCCAAGGAAAGCCCCTCAGCAGCGAGCAGATCGCCACGATCAAACGTTGGATAGATGAAGGCGCCAAACAGAACTAGCCTTATACTCTGCTAACCACCGCCTCCGGGCGGTGGCTTTTTACTAAATTCTGTTATCATCAAACTCCCCCTTAAGCCACCGAGTTGAAACCTATGGGTCGTCAGATTTTCCTCTTCTTGTTCGCCGTCAGCCTGGTGACGGGCTGCGTAGCCAAGCCCAGCCAAACAGAGGCGGAGCAACAGCGGCTGGGGGTCATGGTGCAGGCGCTGCAACAGGCTATCGCCGTCCCCTCGCCCGAGCACCTTGAGGTGATCGCCCGCTACGGCACGGATTCGCGCTACTATGTGATGGTGCGTGGCTGGCTGGTGCAGACCTTAAGCGGCGTCGAGAGCCAGCTGGCGGCCAGTGGTGAAGCGGCCCCCGAGGCGATGCACGCCAAGGCCGAGCATCTCAGGGCCGCCATCAGACGTATCGTTCTGGAATAGCTCAGCCCGGATAAAAACACCAATAACGACAGTCCTGTAACCACACGACTCAGCAGCAAACCTTATGAATAGCGCCTTATGAATAAAGCCATCATCGCCACCCTGCTTTCGGCCTTCGTCTGCCCAGGTTCGGGCCACTTCTACCTCAAGCGCTATAACGCAGGCACGCTCATCTCCTGCCTTAGCCTCAGCGGCCTCGCCTACCTCTTATATCAGGCGGTCAGTCGCGCCACGAGTGTGTCGGATAAGATATTATCGGGAGAGCTGCCCCTGGATTATGGCGCCATCTACGCCGCCATCAGCCAGGCACCTCAGGGAAACGAGGCCTTGTGGATCGAGGTGGCTACCTGGGCCTTCATCCTCGGCTGGCTCATCGGCATCCTGGATGCCTATCGCCAGGGTAAGAAGCTGATGCGTGAAGAAGCCCTGGATCAGGAAACATAAACTCTGGCCATAAAAGCTGGCCATAAAAAAGGAGCCTAATCGGCTCCTCGGTGATCTCAAATCATCTTTAGCTCTGTTTGCTTGCCGCCTGGGTTCGCGAGAAATCGTGTTGAGTCGATCTCGGCTCAAGCTCAGTCTCATCGACGGGAGGATTGTCGGCAAAACGATACTCGCTGTTGGCGGCGGTCGTCTTAGAAAAATCGTGATGACTGCTCGATTGCGGCACCAGATTCTGCTTGGCGCCTGGGTTGTCGGCAAAGCGATAATCGGCTCTTGCCGCAGCGGTCTTAGAGAAATCCGGTCTCTCGGCAAACGCCTGAGTAGTAACGAGTAAAGAGGCTAAAGCTAAGGTCGTGCTGGCTAACAACTTCATCATGTACTCCAATCTTATTGACCACAATTAGCTAACAAAGATACTAAGGAAGGTGCGAATAAGTCCCGTGCTTGCTCTGCGTGTGCTTAAAGTGGATAGATGCTAGGCACAGTTTGCAGCGAATGGCCCTAGTCCTTCGCAAGAACTGTAACGCAGCAAATACCGCTGTAAGCCTCGCCCTGCGGGGCTTTGATAGCAACACCATTTCGGCGTTATTCAACTTCAGCAGGCCTCGGCATGCCCTCAGTTGAATGCCTTGAACTGTCGCTGCTATCAAAGCCAGAGCTGTGTGTTACACTTTTTGCAAGCCTCGGCCCCATGCAGCAAATTTGCTATTTAGACGATGCGCTGGGTAAACTGACTGGGGGCCAGCAGGGCAAATATGGCTGGCACGACAAATTAACGCGTTACGGATAACCCTTAGCCCAGCGCTAAGCAGACAAGGAAATGAGCATGTCGCACCTGATCAAACTGGCGGCCCTGATGGCTGCGCTCTATTTCGGCTACCAGCATTGGTTTGCCCCCTACCCGCTACAAACCTACCGCCTGACTTCGGTGCCGGTGAGCCTCGAGCTGCAGCCTGACCCTAAGGTGCTGCACAAGCAAAACACCCAGGTAGAATTCGAGTCCCTCAATACCCAGAAAAACAGCGATGACAAGCTCACCATGTTTGTGATGACCTTTAAGTCGTCGATGGAGCATTTCGAGGCTGAAGATCTGGAGTTCTTGCCCAAGGGTCTGTTTATCTTTCAGGTTTAATTTCTGTTCAATCTAAACGCGTTTTGTATGCGGCGAGAGCCATGCAGCATAGTGGTGCTATGCGAGTGGCGAACAACAAAGTACAAGATGTGTTTAGATGAACCCTACGGGCAGCGTTTGTAGGCGATTTTTACTGCGTTATTGCCTGTTTATGTAGAGCAACTACACCTCACAGGCTCTGCCTTGTATAAACCGCCTACACACTGCTGCAGAAATAAACAGGAAAGGTCAACAGACCCTTTAGATGGACAAATACACCGCCATGGCGGGGCCGGAAGTGGCCAGCATCCTCGAGGAGATGCTCTTAAGCAAAGGCTATATCAATACCAACGGCATGCGTGGCTACGAGGTTGAGATGCGGATGCCCAAGGACGATACCCGCATGCTGCAACACATCTATATTATCGACGACCACCTGCTGCTGTTGATGGCCAGCTATCAGTCCAGCCGCGAAGAGAAGACAGCCCGCAACTTCCTCGATTCGGTGCAGCGCCTCTAATACCCATCACAGTGAGTATGTGATCAGAGATAGCGCGGCAAAAAACCTTGAGAATAAAGCAGGATTTTTAGATAAGCAGTTATTCTACATATAGAAATACATATACCGTAATGAAGGTTTTAACACGCTACAGTGCTCAATTATTACGATTGGTATAATTCCAGCCTATGTGACTCGGCCAAGAAAAAGCCCCGCGATGCGGGGCTTTTTGCTAACGGGTGATATCGACATGCCTAGATGGGCGAGCCCGGCGGCATGGCGAGCGGCTTGTCGATCAGCTTATGCTTGCTCTCTTTCAGCCCCAGCTCTATCCCCTCTAACAACCACTGATAGTGCGCCGACTCATAGTCACTGCTGCGCTTCACCAGACGGCTAAGCTGCTTCTGGGCATAAGCCAGACGGCCCGCCAGCTGCGCCTTCACCTCGGGGGAACTCGCCCCGTCATGGTAACTGGCCAGCAGGGCGTCGATCACCACGGCATTGACCCGCATCCATACCCCCTGCGTCGCCCCATTGGGCGCATCGCTAAACAGGGTCTTAGCCAGCAGCTTATTGACCAGAGTCACCACAGACAGCTGTTCCCTGTCGGCAAAGTAGCCCTGATTGACGCGATTGAGACGCAGAGGCTGCAGCAGCTGCTGACAGGTATGTCGGCTAAGCACCTCGGCCATGCCGAGAGGGTCGATCACCACGCCGGTGGCGCCATCGAAGCTCTCGCGGGTGGCGCCATAGTTGCCCGACTTAGGCACCAGGGCGTCGGTCACCTTAGTCGGCAATGCCAGGGCTTCTGCACTCAGGCCTTGCAGCAGGGTATCCAGCGCGTTCTTTTGCAGCTCGGGCGCCATATAGTGCCAGCTGCGGCCCCCATCCTGGGTGGAGTAGTTGTAGTCACTGCCGCCGATAAACTTGGCCGCAGCTTCGATCTGATAGCGGGTCAGCAGATAGATGGGCACGAAGGCGTCGCGCAGCTCGCCATAGGGCTGGCCCTGCAGCAGCGCGGCATCGCTAAAGTTGTCGATGGCCACCTCGCGCACCTTGGCCAGACGGCTCAGCTCGGCCACAGGATCCTTGCCATTGTCCCACAGGCTGGCATAGGCCTGGCTGGCACCGGCGCGGCGTGAGTCGGCCTCACCTATATATCTCAGCCCCTGGCGCTCCACCGCCTGCATCAACCCGGTCAGCTTGGCCTGTTGCTCCTCGGCGCTAAACTGACCATAGCCATAGGCCACGGTAAACTTATCCCAGGCACCAACGCCTTCATCGTAAGGAGCGGAGATATCTATCTTGCCGCCCTTGAGTGTCACCTTAGGGTGCGGGTAATCCATCACTGAGGCGTTGTCGTTGCTCGACGCGGCGAAGTTATGATCCAGCCCCAGGGTATGGCCCACCTCATGGGCCGACAGCTGGCGAATGCGCGCCAGCGAAAGGTCTGTCACCGCCTGAGCAGCCGCCTCTCTGTCCTCCCAGCCTGCGGTGAGACCGCGGGCGATGAGATGATCTTGCCTGACACGCTGACTGCCCAGGGTCACATGGCCCTTGATGATCTCGCCTGTGCGCGGGTCGGCAATGGCGCTGCCATAAGACCAGCCGCGAGTCGCCCTGTGTACCCACTGGATCACGTTGTAGCGAATATCCTGGGGATCGGCATCTTCCGGCAGCAGCTCCACCTTGAAGCCGTTGATAAAGCCCGCCTCGTTGAAGGCACTCTCCCACCAGCGAGCCCCCTCTAGCAGGGCACTACGAATAGGCTCTGGCACGCCGGGATCCAGATAATAGATGATGGGTTTGACCACCTCACTGGGGGCGTCACCCGGGGTCACCTTCTCTAGGCGATGGCGCAACAGATGGCGCTGCACTATGTCGCTGTCGATCTCCGCGGCATAGTCCAGGTATTCGTCGGACAGGTAACCGCTATTGGGGTGGTAGGTCCTAGGCTGATAGTTATCGTCGGGCAGCGCGACGAAGGAGTAACGCATGCGCAGCGACATCTGCTTACCGTCGGGGGTCACCTGGGCCACCTGAGGCCCGGCCTTGGCGCCCTTGAAGGTGAGCAGCACATCGACATCGCTGTTACGCTCGAAGGACTTAACCCCCTGAGGCAGGATGAGTGAGGTCTCCTTGTCCAGCTGATAATTGCCCTGCTTGGTCTGCTCCAGAGTATCGACTATGCCATGCAGGTCGCGCAGCACCAGATCGTTGATCGCCACCAGCGCCCGCTTGCCCTCAAGTACCTTGCCGCGCCAGAGCACAGACTCGGCGAAGGCCTCTTTGACCGCCCGCTGCTCGGCGCCGTTGTCCGTGGTGGCGCGATAACGGGTGTTAAGCTGTTTCAGGATGAGATAGGGCCCATGGCGTTCAAACTGCACCAGGCGAGTCATGCCCAGTTGGCCGCGATCCAGGCCGATATCGTTAGATCCCACCCCATGGGGCAGGCTGGTCACCAGCAGAAAGGGTTGATTGAGGCGTGAGGCCTCGAGGTAAAGATCGCCCGAACCTTGCTGATAGAAGAGGTTAATAAAGCCTTTAGCGGCCTGACTGCTCTTGATCACCTTAGCGCTGTTTTCGGCGGCGAGTAGGGGACCCGTCGGGACCAGGGTTAAGGCAAGGGCCAGCGCGAGTGTAGAGGGTCTCATGTTATCTCCTTGCTGAGACATTAAATGCGAGACTTAGGGTCTGTTTATTGTTCAAATATTATGCGTCTCGTGAATATCAGTCGCTTAGCTTAACAGGTCTCAATTCTCGCTCAAGTGCAAATAATTCACCCCGGTCTGATTGCCGCGTCAACCTGACCAGCGTCTAGCGTGTCGGCCATAAAAAAAGGGGCCTAAGCCCCTCTCTTGTAACATCTTCACCGCCAAATTTAGTGACGCACTATCCACTGAGCCAGGGTGTCGAACAGCTCGTTGAGCACTATGGGCTTAGTGATGTGGGCGTTCATGCCCGCCGCCAGGCTCTTCTCGCGATCACCCGACATGGCATGGGCCGTCATGGCGATCACCGGCAGCTCCTCCTTGGTGTAGCGCTTACGCAGCTCCTTGGTGGCCGTCAGACCGTCCATCACAGGCATCTGAATATCCATCAGCACGGCGTCATATTGCTTGGCGTCCACCATGTCCAGGGCGACCTGGCCGTTTTCGGCCACATCTACCTCGTAACCCGCGCTCTTAAGCAGCTCGGTGGCCACCTGTTGGTTGATGAAGTTATCTTCCACCAGCAGGATCTGCCCAGATCCCGTGGCCTTGCCTTCCACCGGTAGGGCCGCCGCAGGATTGCTCTTAGACTTGTCGATGAAGGCTGAGATGATCTCGTCAAACAGGGCCGAGGCCTTGAAGGGTTTCTGCAACATGGCGTAGATGTCGAGATCGTCCAGATCCTCCTTGAGCGGCTCCGAGGCGTAGGCGGTCATCATGATGATCACCGGGCGCTTCTCCAGGCGACCATCGGCCACCATGGCGTCCAGGGCCTTGATCACCTCGACCCCATCCATCTCAGGCATCATCCAGTCGAGCAGCAGTAGATCCACCGGCCTGTGCTCCAGCTTGTACAGGGCCTCGGCACCGTTAGAGGCGGTATCCACGTCGAAGTGGAAGTCGCGCATGGCGGTCGAGTAGATCTGCAACGCCGTCTGGTTGTCGTCCACCACCAGTGTCTTCAGGTTACCTATCACCTCGGGCACGATAAGAGGTTTCACCTCGGCCTCTTCGGCGATCTCGAAGCTGATGGTAAAGCTAAAGGTACTGCCAACCCCCAGCTCACTCTGCACCTGCATGGTACCGCCCATCATGGAGACCAGATGCTTGCTGATGGAGAGACCCAGGCCAGTGCCACCGTACTTGCGGGTAGTCGAGCCATCGGCCTGGGCGAAGGCGTCGAACAGGCTCGCCTGCTGCTCCTTGCTGATCCCTATGCCGGTGTCGCGCACCCAGAACTTGAGGGTGATGCGATGATCCCGCTCGCCCACGTCTTCACAGCCCAGCTCGATTTCGCCGCTCTGGGTAAACTTGACCGCGTTGCTGAGCATGTTGATCAGCACCTGCCCCAGACGCAGGGGATCCCCTTCGAGGATAAGCCCGGCGGTAACAGGGGCGTAAAGCAGCAATTCGACACCCTTCTCCTGGGCCTTGAGGGCGTTGAGGTCCAGGGCATGATCCAGCACCTTGTCCAGCGGGAAGGCGACCCGTTCCAGCTCCAGCTTACCGGCCTCGATCTTGGAGAAGTCGAGGATGTCGTTGATGATGCGCAACAGAGATTGCGCCGAGAAGCCCGCCTTATCCAGGTAGTCCGCCTGCTGCGGCGTCAGCTGAGTGCGGCTGGCCAGTTGCAACATACCGATAATGGCGTTCATCGGCGTGCGGATCTCGTGGCTCATGTTGGCCAGGAACTCACTCTTATACAGGTTGGCCGATTCGGCGTCCTGCTTGGCCTCCAGCAGCGCCACCTCGTTGCTCTTATGGCGGGTAATATCCTTGTGGGTACCCACCATACGCTTAGGCTGGTTGTCAGAGGTGAACTCCACCACACGGCCACGACTGAGTACCCAGTGATACATGCCGCTCTTGCCGCGCATACGGAATTCGATGTCATAGGCGCCGATAGGATCCGCCAGATACTGCTCGCGGTACTCCTGCACCCGAATACGATCGTCCGGATGCACCAGCTCGTCAATGGTCGACACCAGGGCCGGGAATTCGTTGCTCTTATAGCCGAGCATAGAGTAGTAGGCCGGATTACAGATGATCTGCTCAGAATCCAGATACCAGTCCCATAGGCCATCTTCTACCGCGTCCATCGCCAGGTGATAACGCTCCTCCGACAGCCTGAGCTGCTCGGCGGATTCATATTCACGGGTCACGTCACGCCACACGGCGATAAGGCCCAGCAGTTCGCCGCGGCGGTTGTAGAAAGGCAGCTTGAGGGTGTCCAGCAGCACGGGCTTGCCCGCCAGCTCCACCTTCTCCTGATACCTCAGCGGCGTGCGCTCGGACAGGACCCGCTCATCTTCGGCGCGGATCCGCATCGACTGCTCGTTGCTGGTCATCGCCTGGGAATCCTGGCCGATCATCTCGCTCTCGGTGTAACCCAGCATGCGCTCGGCCGACTTGTTACAGCCCAGGTATTTACCCTCTTTATCCTTGAAGATGATCGCCTCAGGGATGGAGTCCAGCAGGGAGCGCAGCAGGGCATATTCCCGCTCGCGCCGCTCTGTGGTCTCCTTGAGACGCTCGGTGCGCCGCGCCACCAGGTTATCCAGGCGACGGTTCTGCTCGGCCAGATGGCGGGTATACTGCTGGTTTTCTTCGAAGATACGACTCACCAGCTGGAACCATGGCTCCCAGCCCTGGGTGATCTTGGCCGGTGGCTTGCGCGGCTCCTGAGAGCAGCCCTCGAGGTGCGACAACAGGCGCGACGCCGGGTTAACGAAGGAGCGGCGGGTCTGCCAGTGCACTATGGTCACCAACACAGACAGGGCGATCACCACCAGCAGGAAAGTCAGCTCCAGCTTCTCCCAGGAATCCTTAAATAGCTCGTTCTCGTCCTGCAGGTAGAGCAGGCGCCAGGGGGCGTTTTGCAGCGCCACCGAGTGGATATAGTAGCCGTTGCGCATGATCCCCTCATGGGCATCGAACAGCTCTGACTCGGGCACCGAATGCAGCGCCGAGGGGATCTTCTGGCTGATATGGAACACCCGGTTGATGTCGGCGGCGTCGATATCGCTGTGGGAGAGAATATTGTTTTGCTGATCCAGCAGAATAACCGTGCCCGGCATCTTGAAATAGAGGCGGATCTGCTTGTCCAGGGAGGAGAGGGTCATATCCAGGTTGATGGAGCCGATAAACTCATCTTCCAGATAGATGGGCACACCGACAGTGGTTAGCAGCCCCTTGCCGTTAGGCTCCACATAGGCGGGGCTCCAGGCCACGCTGCGCTGTGGATTCATGGCGGGGGTGACCAGCTGGAACTGCTGCTTCTTCAGCAGCTCGTCGCGAAAGCGTTGTTCGTCCGAGGGCCAGGGATAGTAAGACATCATCCTGTGTTTGGAGATGTAGTAGATGGAGGAGGCCTTGGGCGCCGCCTGTCGGGCGACCGGGAAGGAGAGGGAGAGCTCGAACAGCATCTCCAGCTCCTGATAAAACTTGTCGCTGCGACCGTTGAGGGAGCCCGCCCCGGTGATCCGCCCCATGTTGGTGAAGGGCTTGCCGCTCTGGGCATAGCTGGGCTCTAGGGTAAAGAACTGGCCGCTCTCGTTAAACTTCTCATACTGGGGCAGACGGTCGGTACGCACCAGCTCGCCCAGACGCAGGTGATCCACCGCCACGTTGCGCAGGCTCTTCACCGCGCGGATGCTGGATTCCAACAAAAGGTCGATCTGCAACACGTGACGCTCGACTAGCTCTTCGCGCTGCTGCATCATCTGGGTCTTTTGTCGCTCGAAGAAGATCCAGGCCGTCAGCAACGCCATGATGATCACGCCGATATAGGTATAGAAAACCGCGCGATTGTAGTTTTTTTGAATCGGAGACTTAAGCTGTAAGTCCGGCTCTGTCGACTTCATTGATTACCTTTGAAAACAAGCATCTGCCCTTGGGGTTAACCTGAGCGGCGCATCATATTCTGCATATAGTATCAGGAAGCCAGCCCAATGGAATACAAAGGGGAGTCGCTTTTGCCAGAATGATCTCAGTTGGCTTGGGCAGACAAATTGATGCAGTTGCCTAGCGCTGCGCTTTCTTTAGACAAAAGACTCCACCCTGGGAGTCTTTTATCGTCATTGACCGTCTAAGCGGCTATAGGTTTTCCTCGGCAAACTCGGCCAGGCGAGAGCGCACCACGCCGTTGAGGTAGACGTTGGCACTGCCATCGAAATTTTTAAAGCGCTCGACGATATAGGTGAGCCCCGAGGTCACCGCCGTCAGGTAGTTAGAATCGATCTGCGCCAGGTTACCGCTACAGATCAGCTTAGTCCCCTCGCCCATACGGGTGATCATCGTCTTGATCTGCGAGGCGGTCAGGTTTTGACACTCATCCAGCAGGACCACAGAGTTCTGTATCGAGCGTCCACGCATGAAGTTAATCGACTTAAACTGTATGTTGGCCTTGTCCATGATGTAGTTCATGCTGCCGCTGGGGTTGACGTCATGCTTGTGTAACACCTCCAGGGTATCTGTGATGGCCGCGAGCCAGGGCGCCATCTTCTCCTCTTCGGTGCCGGGCAGGAAGCCGATAGATTCGGCGATCTCTGGCGTGTTACGGGTGACGATCACCTTATCGTAGAGGCCCCGCTCCACCACCATCTCCAGCGCCGCCGCCATGGCCAGTAGCGTCTTACCACAGCCGGCTGGGCCGGTGAGGATCACCAGATCGATATCGGGATCCAGCAGCGCCTGCATCGCCATTCCCTGGTAGATATTTTTGGGCTTGATGCCCCAGGCGTCCAGGTTGAGCAGGCGATCACGGCCAAGATCCAATATCTCCAGATCCTCGTCGTTATTGCTCAAGACCCGGCCACAGAAGTTAGAGTCTTCGTCGATAAGGTATTGGTTGGTATAGAAGTTCTCTTCACCCACTTCCCTAACCGGCACCCTATGCACCGTATGGCGTCCCTGAGTCTCTGTGTTGACATGTTCCTTGCGCGCCCAGAAATCCCCCTCAAACTGGTGAAAACCTTTGGTGAGGAAGCGAATGTCGTCGATCAGCTGGTCGGTGCGGTAGTCTTCGACCAGATTAATGCCGGCGCCCTTGGCCTTGAGGCGCATGTTGATATCTTTGGTCACCAGCACCACATGGCGTGGGGCAAACTGCTTCTGCAGATGCAGGGCGGTGTTGATGATGCGGTTGTCGTTGTTGTCACCGGGCAGGGATGCCTGGGTAAATTCGAGTTGATGGTCGGGGAAGATAGAGAGGGAACCTACTGCGTCACCGTGTCCTTCGCGTTTGGGTAAGGGCACCCCGCTGACAATCTCTTCTGGGGTGGTTTGCCCACCGAGTATATCTTCCAGTGCGCGAATGGCGACTCGGGCATCTCGGCTAATATCTCGTTTCCTGTCTTTGATCTGATCCAACTCTTCAAGGACAGTCATGGGGACTACGACATCATGCTCCTTAAACGAATAGATGGCTAAGGGTTCATGCAGTAACACATTGGTATCCAGTACAAACAACTTCTTGTCGTCTTGTTCCATGGCGCCTCCACTTGTGCGTAGGGTGTTATATTTGTAGTCAAGCAAACTGAGCGGGTAATTAGCCTCCTTCTCTATCAGTATAGTGACGCGCAACAAAGCACTTAGCGGTTAAATCCATACTGACACCAAAATCTCACGGCTTCAACGGAAACTTGCCCAGAAAATCGCCCGACCCAATTTGAGACTGGTGGCCTAAAATGACATTAAGATGACAAGGTGGGTGCCAGCCGATCCGATTGGATAATTTGTAATCTTTAGGCTTTTTAACGAGGCAAATACGGGTCAGATGTGTTCGACATCAAAGCCTCGATTGGATAACATACGCGCCCTTTCGTGATTCACCCTGTAGATGAGAATTTGTAAATGCCCTTTTCCTTAGGTCAACGTTGGATTAGTGATACCGAATCGGAACTCGGTTTAGGTACTGTCATTGGACTCGAAGGCCGTATGGTCACCCTGATGTTCCCCGCCACTGACGAAAACCGCATGTTTGCCCGCGACGATGCCCCGCTAACCCGAGTGATCTATAACCCCGGCGATATCATCGAGAGTCACGAAGGCTGGAGTCTCAAGGTCAGCGAAGTCGAAGAGAAGAACCAGCTGGTGATCTACCACGGTATCCACACGGAAACCGGTGAGGAGGTCAGCCTGCGCGAGACCCTGCTCAACCACAATATTCGCTTCAACAAGCCCCAGGACAGGCTGTTTGCCGGCCAGATCGACCGTCTCGACAGATTTGGCGTGCGCTACCAGAGCCAGCTACTGCGTCACAAGCTGGCCACCTCAGATCTGCTGGGCCTACAGGGTCCCCGTGTCGGCCTGATCCCCCATCAGCAGTGGATTGCCCATGAAGTGGGCCAGCGCTTCGCGCCGCGCGTACTATTGGCGGACGAGGTAGGCCTAGGTAAGACCATCGAAGCCGGCCTCATCATTCACCAGCAGCTGCTGACCGGCCGCGCCGAGCGTATCCTGATCATAGTGCCAGACACACTGCGCCATCAGTGGTTGGTGGAGATGCTGCGTCGTTTCAACCTGCGCTTCTCAGTATTCGACGAAGACAGATGCGTCGAGGCCTATGCCGACCACGACAACCCCTTCTACACCGAACAACTGGTGATCTGCTCGCTGGAGCTGCTGCGTAAGAAGAAACGCCTGGATCAGGCACTGGATGCCGACTGGGATCTCATGGTGGTCGACGAAGCCCACCACCTGGAGTGGACCGAAGAGGAGCCGAGCCGCGCCTATCGCGTGGTCGAGGCCCTGAGTGAAGTGGTCCCCGGCGTGCTACTGCTGACCGCGACTCCGGATCAGCTGGGCCACCAGAGTCACTTCGCCCGTCTGCGCCTGCTGGATCCGGATCGCTTCTACGACTATCAGGCCTTCCTCAAAGAGGAGGAGAGCTACAAAGAGGTGGCCAGTGCTGCCGATGCCCTGGCCAGTGGCAAGCGTCTGCCCAACGAGGCCGTTGCCAGCCTGACCGAGCTACTCAACGAGAAAGATATCACCCCGGCGCTACGTCTGATCGAAGACGAGAGTGTCGATGATGACCAACGCGAGCAGGCCCGCAGCGAGCTGCTACAGGAACTGCTGGACAGACACGGCACCGGCCGAGTGCTCTACCGTAACAGCCGCGCCTCGGTGAAGGGCTTCCCGACCCGTATCTTCAATGCCCATCCGCAGACCATGCCGACCCAATACGAGACCGCCGCCCGCGTGTCAGAGATGATGGGTGGCCAGACTGATCTCACCGCCAAGGTGAAACAGGCGCTGAGCCCGGAAAAACTTTATCAGGCGTTCGAGAGCGATAGTGCCAGTTGGTGGAAGTTCGACCCTAGGGTCGACTGGTTGATCGATTTTCTCAAGAATCATCGCAGCAAGAAGGTGCTGATCATCGCCAGCCAGGCGGAGACCGCCCTGAGCCTGGAAGAGGCGCTGCGTACCCGCGAGGGCATTCAGGCCACAGTATTCCACGAAGGCATGTCGATCATAGAGCGCGACAAGGCGGGCGCCTACTTTGCCCAGGAAACCGGCGGCGCCCAGGCGCTGATCTGTAGCGAGATTGGCTCAGAGGGCCGTAACTTCCAGTTTGCCAGCCATCTGGTGCTGTTCGACCTGCCGCTGAACCCGGATCTGCTGGAGCAGCGCATCGGTCGTCTGGACCGTATCGGCCAGGCCAACGATGTCGAGATCCACCTGCCCTACCTGGCGGGCACGGCCCAGGAAAACCTGATGAACTGGTACCACAAGGGACTGAACGCCTTTGAGCAGACCTGCCCGACTGGCCATATTCTGTTTAACGAGTTTTCCGACGAGCTGCTGACCCAGCTGGTGTATCGCGACGAAGATCAGTTCACCCAGCTGCTCAACCACACCCAGACCCGTTACAAGGCGCTGAAGAAGGCGATGGAACAGGGCCGCGACAAGCTGCTGGAGATCAACTCCCACGGCGGCGCCAAGGCGCAGAAGTTGGTGGATAGTCTGGCGGCCCGCGACCAGGACACCCAGCTGATTGCCTCGGTGATCCGCCTGTGGGACATCATAGGTGTCGAGCAGGAAGACAGCGGCGAGAACGCCATCGTGCTGCACCCGAGCGAGCATATGATGTTCCCCACCTACCCTGGCCTGCCGGAAGATGGTATTACCGTGACCTTCGACCGAGAGATGGCGCTGTCCCGCGACGATATCGCCCTGATCACCCAGGAGCACCCGCTGGTACAGACGGGTCTGGATCTGATCACCTCCTCCGAGACAGGCACCACCAGCGTGGCCGTGCTCAAGAATAAGGCCCTGCCGGCAGGCACAGTCTTTCTTGAGCTGATCTACATGGCCGATGCCTCGGCGCCGCGTTCGAGCCAGCTCTACCGCTACATGCCGCCTACCCCGGTTCGCGTATTGCTGGACAAGAATGGCAACAACCTGTCGGAGAACGTCAGCTACGAGAGCTTCGACAAGCAGCTGAGCGCGGTCAACCGTCATATCGCCAGCAAGCTGGTCAACGCGTCGCAGACCATACTGCACCCGCTGTTTGCCAAGGGTGAAGCCTTTGCCGAGGCGGCGATGAAACAGCAGACCGAAGAGGCCAGCGCCAGGATGACTCAGCAGCTCACCGCCGAGCTGGAGCGTTTGGAGGCCCTCAAGGCCGTTAACCCCAACATCCGTGACGAGGAGCTGGAGCATCTGAGAAATCAGATGGTCGAGCTGGGCAACTACCTAGATGGCTGCCAGCTGCAACTGGACGCCGTGCGTCTGGTCCTAGTCAGCCACGCCTAATTCCAGTCATGCATAAGTCTCTCCCTATGGCACCGACCCTGGTCGGTGCCAGCTTCTTTCGCATTTTATCGCCATTGGCAAGCACTTAGGCTTATACTGACGCCATAGTCAAAGTTAACGCCAGATGACCCAATAAACCGATGAATCTACGCACCACACTGCTTATCCTTACCCTGTTTCCCCTGATGGCTCTCGCCCAGCGCAATACCATGCAAGACTATGATTACCTGCCGCCAACCGAGGTGGCTAAAATCACGGTCGAGGGCACAGAGCAGCCGGTATTGGTGCGCCCCTGGCAGGGACGAAATCAGTATGGCGCGGCGGTATTGTTAGGGGATCTGGGCGAGGATGCCGACCCAGAAGGCCTGCTCGCCTTTCTCAGACGCGATCTCACGCCTAAGGGCTGGGCGACCCTCAGCATAGGTGCGCCCCAGGGTGCATCACAGCCCAACCATATCACGGATGCCGGTGAGATCCCCAAGCCCGGCGAGGCGCAGCTCGGCCAGAAGCGCGATCAGAGCCTGCCCAAATACAGCCTGGAAGATTGGACCGCTTTACGGGAGAAACAGAAAACCGCCCTGAGTCAAACCCTGGGACAGCTCGACGTTTTGGGGAAGGCGTATCCGGGTAAGCGGATGCTTATCGTCAACGGCCAGAGTGCCGGCCTGGTTATCGAGATGCTGACCGCCACCGCGCTACCGAGCCCGGATCTGCTGGTGGTGATCAATCCCTATCTGGAACTTGAGGCGGAGAATCGGGATCTGGCAGGCAAGCTGGCTAAGCTCGAGCTGCCGGTATTGGATATTCAATCCCCCGACGGGCTACCGGCCTCGCTGGCAACTCAAGATACCCGCAAGGCCCTCTCCCCCATGGGGCAGCCACTGCGTTATGAGCAGCAGCGACTGGCGTTAAACCTGGATCAGCCCACAGCCTGGCAGGAGGTACTGATCCTAGTTCAGGGCTTCGCCCAGCGTATCCTACGGGCCTATCCCTAAGGCTTAGAGGTTTACTTCTTGTCTTTACTCAGCATCAGCGCCAGGGCGATCAGCACGACTATGATGCCCATATAGAGCAACTCCAACATGGAGGTCGGCTTCATCTCGGTAAAGTAGGAGAACACCTTAATGATCAACATCATGAGGATCACTTTACCCAGCTTACTCTTGAGCGAGTCTATGCTGCTGATCACTAAGATCTTGCCACCGGCGACACTGTCTTCCGCCGCCTGCAGGTTACTGATAAACAGCTCATAGAGGCCAAAGGCAAAGATAAGCAGCACAGACCCTAGCAGGAAGGTATCTAAGATCTCCACCACCACCATCACCAGGTCGTTACGTACCTCGTAACTGCCGCTGATCACATAGTCCCACAGCAGGTCGACCATGTGGATCACATCCTTGATGCCCATGACAAACACCACAAGGGCCGCCAGCACACAGGCAAACACCCCTATCATCACTGAGAGGCGGCTACTCCAGAGAAATCGTTCAAACCCTTGTCGCATTATCCAGCTTTCCTTTATCAAAATTTTGGCAGCAGGATACTAGCGAGCCTCGGGGGGTTCGTCTCGCCGGGCGAGAGGTAGTGTGAAGCCGATCACATTGAAAATCTTTTGCGACTCATTCAGTTAGCGCCACCAGGGCTGACGCGGCTGGTAACGACGCTCAGGATCTTTGGTCTGACGCAGGGCGGCAATCAGCCGGTTCTTGCCCACAAGCAGACGCACCTGACTCAGGGACTCACGGGCCAGCAGGCTACGCTCACCGGCGCGCCAACTCTTGTTGATGCTGAACTTGATCGCCGCATTGGCATCAGGCGAGGTGTTGGCCAGTCGATGTGCCAAGGCCTCTGCGGCCTCCCGCGGCGCCTCGCTCACCTGAGTCACCAGGCCATAGGCCTTGGCCTGCTGGGCGTCGATCACCTCGGCCGTCATGGTGAGCTGCATGGCGATATCCTTACCCACTAATTCTCGCAAACCGACTAAACCGGCCATATCAGGCACCAGTCCCCACTTGGCCTCCATGATAGAGAGGCGACAGTCTGGCGCGGCGATACGCATATCCGCCCCTAAGGCTATCTGGGTACCGCCGCCATAGCAGATCCCCTCGAGCACGCAGATCACAGGCACAGGCAGTCGGCGCCAGCCGATCGAAACCCGCTGCGCCAGATTGGCATTACCCGGCAACCACTTAAACAGCAACTTAAACGCCTGCATCGGCGACTTCATCACGCTGGCCACATCCAGGCCGGAACAGAAGTTACCGCCGCTGCCGGTTAAGATCACCGCCCGTACATCCCGGCGCTTGGCGATATGCTTCTGCACCTTAACGATAGATTCGAACAGTTCATAGTTAAGGGCGTTGTACTTTTCCGGCCGTGACAGTTCTACCCAGGCGATGCCTTCGGCTATGGTCAGGGTGACGTTGGGGTGTTGCATTCCTTTACTCCTCAATCGCTGCGCTTAAACTCTGCTACTGGTCAGTCCAGAAGGGAATGTAACACATTTGGCAAATATCCCTAAAAGATATAACATGAGTCCGTTTTTTGACTGGCGTCAAAATATTGCCACCCAAGAGTTTACGGTTGTTAATCAAGCTGATAGATAATAACCTTTGGACAGAGTTTGTCATTTACCTGCTCCCGCTACCCGCGCCAAGCTGGCTCGGATACCTAGAGGTCGGGTAAATGTCCCGGTAAATGCATCAGCAACAAGCCCCGTTAATCCCTGTCGTTACCAAAGACAAAACCGATAAAACTGCCTCAGGATGAAGCTTTTAGCCACCAAGCAAGTGATTTGGTGTTATCTTCTAGTAATGAAGGCAGATTAGGATGTTATAACTAGATGTCGATCCCCGTACTCATATGCGATGACTCCGCACTCGCTCGCAAGCAGATGGCCAGGACCCTGCCCAAGGAGTGGGATGTCGAGATCACCTTTGCCAACAATGGCGCCGAAGGTATCGAGGCGATCAGGGCCGGTAAGGGCGAAGTGGTCTTTCTCGACCTCAACATGCCGGTGATGGATGGCTACGAGGTACTGGAAACCATTCAGAAAGAGGATCTGCCCGCCCTGGTTATCGTGGTATCGGGCGACATTCAGATCAAGGCCCACGAGAAGG
Source organism: Shewanella sp. Isolate7 (assembly GCF_022398425.1). Classification (NCBI taxonomy): domain Bacteria; kingdom Pseudomonadati; phylum Pseudomonadota; class Gammaproteobacteria; order Alteromonadales; family Shewanellaceae; genus Shewanella; species Shewanella sp. Isolate7. The sequence goes on from NZ_JAKEVJ010000035.1 coordinate 29,080, forward strand.
TGAAGGCCCTGGGTGCGCTGGACTTTATTCAGAAGCCTGTCAGCGCCGATGCCATCAGCAATATCCTCCAGGAATACGGCATACTCACCATCGCCCTGGGCGAGCAAGAAAGCGACAACCCCATGATCGAGGTGGATCTGCGCGATGCCTGTCAGGAGGTCGCCAACGTGGCCATGGGCCGCGCCGCCGATCTGCTGGCCAAGCTGCTGGATGTCTTCGTGCTCTTGCCCATCCCTAACGTCAACGTGCTGGAAGTCAGCGAGCTCACCATGACCCTCAAGGCCACCGAGCGCTACAGCACGGTATCGGCCCTGTGTCAGGGCTTTATCGGCGCCGGAATTGCCGGCGAGGCGCTGCTGCTGTTTCACGACTCCTCCTTTCAGGACATGGCCAAGCTGATGGGACTGGCAAACCCTGAGGATGCCAATACTGAGATAGAGGTGATGATAGACACGGGCAACGTGTTGATCGGCGCCTTCCTCAGCGGCATCTCAGAGCAGCTGCACATGAAATTCAGCCAGAGCCATCCCGTGGTGCTGGGGCGCCACTGCACGGTGAACGACCTGATCCACGACAACTCGGAGAAATGGTCCCGCACCCTGGCGATGGAGATCAACTACCGCATCGAAGGCCATGATATTCAATGCGATCTCCTCTTGTTATTTACCGAAGAATCTTTGCCGACGCTTAACTATAAGCTGGGCTATTTGCTGGATTAAGTTGGATCAAGATATGCCATATGACCAAAGCGCGATGAACGAACTCCACTGGCTAATCGATATGGTGCAGACCATAGAGGTCGGCCTGGTCGTGTTGGATCGCGATTACAACATCCAGCTCTGGAATGGTTTCATGGAGAACCATAGCGGCATCTCACCCAACTCCATCAAGGGCAAGTACCTGTTCGATCAGTTCAACTACCTGCCGGCGACCTGGCTGAAACAGAAGATGGAGTCTGTCTTCCTACTGAAGAATCGCGCCTTTATCAGCTGGGAGCAGCGCCCCTATGTATTCAAGTTCGGCAACTATCGTCCCATCACGGGCCGCGCCGACTTCATGTACCAGAATGTGACCCTGCTGCCGCTCTCCTCGCTCACCGGCCAGATCACCCATATCAGCATGATCATCTATGATGTCACCGATGTGGCGATCAACAAGCTGCAGCTCAAGGCCGCCAACGAGCGCCTGGAACACCTGAGCCAGACAGATGGATTGACCCAACTGCATAACCGCCGCCACTGGCAGCTGTGTATGCAGAAAGAGTTCGACCGCCATGCCCGCTATGGCGAACCCACCACGCTGGTGATGTTCGACATCGACCACTTTAAACGCATCAACGACACCTACGGCCATATTGCAGGTGATAAGGTGATCCAGCATGTGTCCCATATTCTGCGTCAGTCCCTGCGGGACACAGACTGCGCCGGCCGCTACGGCGGAGAGGAGTTTTCCGTGGTGCTGTCGAACACCAATGCCGAGGCGGCACTGCATTTTGCCGATCGTCTGCGGGAGAAGATTGAAGCCTCGGAGCTGAGATTCGAGAGCGCCATCCTTAAGGTGACGGTGAGTATCGGCATCTGCGGCATAGACGAACACCTGAGCAACAGCGCCCAGTGGCTGGGTCAGGCCGACAGCGCCCTCTATCAGGCCAAGCAGCAAGGACGCAACTGCTGCGTCATCTTCGAGCCTGGCGAGGCAGACTAGCCCGCCACGACTAAGCGATAAGTGTTAAATGGCAAGAGGTCACAGCGCGGCCGTCACAGCCAGGCCATCACAGACACAAAAAAAGCCCATCATAGATGGGCTTTTTAATGGCAGCTGCTAAATGGAAACAGCTTAATGGAAGCGAGAGTCTTCCTCTTCATACTCCTCGTCGTCACCTTCCATATCGTCGCCGATAAAGTAGGTGCCCCAGCCGTCGTAATCCACCTTCAGCTTAGCCGCCAGCTGGATCAGATCTTCACAGGCCTTGTCCAGCAAAGCCACGTCGAGTTTATGGTAGGCGATAGCATCGAAACAGAAGAGCACTGAGCCGTCTTCCAGCTCCATCTCTTCGGCATCGTTTACCTCGAAACCCATCTTAAAGGCTTCTACCGCCGCCTTCTCCAGACGGTCGAAGTTAGTGGCCGAGAAGTGATGTTCAATGGTGTATTCGGCATCGGGCTCAGAACCATCGGCAAGAATCGCGTCGACGATCTCCTGGTTTTCCTGTTTCTGTTCCTGCAACTGACGTTCTGTAGACATGGATCTCTCCGAATAAAAGTGTTCTTAATTAATTGCTTTCTTGGCCATCAGGGCGCTGGCTTCCTGATTCAGCTGAGCCAGCTTCTCCGCCATCATGGCATGAATCCGAGTCGATAGCTCTTTTACCTGCGACTTAGCCAGGCCTTTGGTCTCTATGGGATCCATCATCTCGATGATCACCACGCCGTTATTCCAGCGGTTAAGCTTAATATGTTCCTGATTCGAAGCCAACACAGGCACCATGGCAACACCGGCCTCGATGGCGGTATGGAAGGCGCCCGCCTTGAAAGGCAGCAACCCCTTACCCCGTGAACGCGTGCCCTCGGGGAAGATCCAGATAGAGAGGCACTTATCTTTAATCTTCTTCGCGGTCTGCGCCATGGTCTCGAAGGCGCGGTTACGGTTCTTACGGTCGATCAATATGTTCCCAGACAACCAGTAGATCTGGCCGAAGAAAGGGATCCACGCCAGGCTCTTCTTACCCAGGCTGACAGTGCCTTTAGGCACGGCGGCCGTATGGGTAAACATATCGAAATTGTTCTGATGGTTAGCCAGGAAGATACAGGGCTCGCTGCGTTCCACCTTGGGCTTGCGTACCACGACCTTGACCCCTAAGACAGGCGCGGCCCAGGAAAATATCTTAGCAAACAGATGAACATTGTCTCTATGGCGGGGGCGCAGCAGACAATAGAGGCCACCGAAGACAAAGGCCAACAACAACATGATGGCTAAGATCAGAGATCTGAAGATTAACAGCACAACTTACTCCTGTGATTTCAGTGGCGACATTATAGCAGCAGGCCTTTTGACTTACACCTGTCGTCTTAGGGCCCCAAAGGGCTTACAGCATACCTGGCGAGTGTTAACGATATAAGTCATGGAATTAACAGTGAAAAAACATCGCCTCAACGGAACGCAGCCAAGAAAAAAGCGGGAGAGTGCCTGTTGTACCCTACCCGCTCATCTCTCAAGCACCTCGTCTTTATCGACTTTTCTAGTTAGCGCTAACCTTCGTAATCGAACTTTCCCTCATTAGACGAGGCTGTAACAGACGAAACGCCACTGTGCTGACCGCCAGGGTCGCCACAATCGCCGCGCCGCTCGGCAGGTCGAAACTGGCAGACAGCAACAGGCCTATGCCATAGCCCAACAGACCCACCAGATAGGCCAGCGGCCATTTGCCCCTGCCGCGCAGCTTGTTAACCGCCAGCGCCGGCAGGATAAGGGAGCTGAACACCAGATAGACGCCCACCAGCTCTACCGACAGGGTGATCACTAAAGCAAACAACAGATAGAAACCGGCGCCATTGAGTATGGCCGGGCGCAGGGCGATGATCGCCAGCACCAGCGCAGACACCACGGCAGGCAGAATCAGCTGTGACCAGTTCACCCAGAGGATCTGGCCGGACATCAACTGCTTAAGCATCTCTGCGCCGTGGGGATCGTTTGACAGCAGTAACATGGCCGCCACCGCCGACAACACATAGAAGCAACCTATGATCGCCTCCAGCTCGTTGGCCATCCGCTTGGCCAGCCGGGCGATAAACCCTGCCCCCAAGAGGGCAAACAGGGCCGGCATCCAGACCGTCACATAGGCTAGATGCTCCAGCTCGTGGTTGGTATGAGCGATGATGGCCCCCAGCGCCGCCACCTGGGCGATCGCCAGGTCGATGAAGATGATGCCGCGCTTGAGCACCTGACTGCCCAGCAGCACATGGGTTGAGAGCACCAAGATACCCGCGGCGAAGGCGGGTAGCAGGATAGATAAGAGATCGAGATCAAACATGATTGAGTACCAAAAAACGAACAACGGCGCCCCATGGGGCGCCGGATATAAGCCAGGCTAGCGATTCACACCCAGCAATAACTGGATAACGCTGTCGTACAGGCCGAAGAGGTCCTGTGCGTCATCGTTACCGCCGACCGACATGGGCAGATTCACCACTGACAGGCTGGTGCGCTCACCGAGCCACTTGGCCCCGCGCTCATCCTGATAGGAGGCGACTATGATGGCCATCACATCCCCCTGACCGGCACGCCCCTGCAGGCTTGCCAGGTGACCCGTGCTCGGCGGTAGCCCCGGCTTGGGCTCGAGATCCCCCACCTGCTCCATGCCTAACCAGTTGAACAGGTAGCGGAAGCTGGTGTGATAGGCGATCACCTTCTTGCCCTGAAGCGGCGCCACCTGTGACTGCCAGCGGCCTATCGCCGCCTGCCAGCGCAGACTGAAATCGGCCAGGGCCGACTCGTAGCCCGCTGCATTATCCGGATCGAGCGCTACCATCTTGGCCGACAAGGCCTTAGCCACCTGGAGCAGGCGCTCGGGGTCGAAGTGCAGGTGTGGATTACCCTGGGCATGCACATCACCCATGCTGCGATCGACCTGGGCCAGCTGATCCAGCGTCTGGATATGCTCGGCGGCAAAGAAGAGCCCCTTGTCGGTGGAGCGCACCTGGGCGTTAGCCGATTTCATCTGCAACATGGGCAACCAGCCCACCTCGAGATCGGCACCGGCACATACGGCCAGATCCGCCTGGCGCATCTTGGCGATCAGGCTAGGCCTGGCCTGAACCTGATGCGGGTCCTGCATCGCGGTCGTCGCGGCGTACACCTTAGCATCCGGCGCCAGCTCCTTGGATAGCGCGGCATATTCAGGCTCGCAGGCAAAGATATTGAGTTTCGCCTGTGCTCCACAGGCAAAGCTGAGTGCCAGCGCCGCAACGCCGGCCTTTAAGTAATTAGAATTGATGCGCACCGTGAGCCCCCAGAGTCATAACATATTGAAGTGTAATGACGTTATCGTCGGTGATGCCGTCAAAGTTAGTGCCCTGCTGATTGGTATATTGTAGACGCACGGTCGAGAAATAGCTGTGGTGCCAGGCCAGGCTCACCTCTGTCTCTTTCAGTTTCTGTGCATCGAAATGCTCATCGTGCAAAAGATGTGTATCGACCTGACCGTATCTCACGCCCGCCGACCAATTTGGCGAGAACTGATATACAGAGCTAAGGTACCAACCGGTGTGAGCATCCGGCTTTGAGGTATCGTGATCGTCAACCAGGTCATGGCCGTGCTCCTCGAGCGGCGCATAATCGCTGACGCGGAAATACTCGCCGCTCAGGGTTAGATGCTGATACTTGTAGTTACCCTGTGGTGCCCACTTATAGACGAAGTCTGCGATATAGGTGTTCTCACCCGTGTATCTAGCCCCATGACTGTGGTCATGATCGTGCTCTTCTTCGGCCACCACGGCTTCTTCATGCTCCTCATGGGCAGTGAGACGGCCGTTCTCGTTACGCAGGTAACTCAGGCCCAGCATCCAGGAACTGCTGACACCTATATCGCCACCCAGCTTAGTGTAGGCGGTGTAGACGCCGACGTTCTTAAACTCGCGCTCACCGTGCTCATCTTCGGCGCGCATGCTGTCGCCCTTGAAGGCCTCGATACCCATGGTCCAGTAGAGGTCGGTCGGCGCGACATAGTCCAGACGCACACCGTCATCGAAATAATGGCTGCCGAGGAAGGCGCGATAGGCTGCGGGGCGATCCGAGAAGGCATCTGTGTGCACATGCTGATTGTTGAGATAGCCTACATCCGACAGGAAACGACCGCCTCGCATCGAGAAACCATAGGGCATGCCCAGAGTCTGGATGAAGGCCTCCTCCAGCCCCACCTCGGTCTCGCCGTCATGGACCTCAATCACCGAGGTCAGCTTGCCGTAGAACATGTCATCTATGTTGGCGCTCAGTGCCAGCTCGGTATGGCCCAGACCAAAGCCTTCGACCCGCTCGGCCATTGGACGCTCGGCGTTCTGATAATAACCATCGAGTACGGCGCTAATAGCAGGATTCGTCAGGGTAGGATCCGCCGCAAAACTTAGGTTTGGCAAAAAGGCACAGGCAAGTGCTACCGCCGACAGACGGGCATCGAAATTCATCATAATGTCTCCAAAAAAACAGCTAAACGACTCTGCTGCCAAGGGGGCGCAGAGTATTAATCATCTTAAGTTTTTGAGGTATTACGATAAGGCGGGCGGGGCGCGACTTTGAAAATAGTCGACATGAACGGCTGCAAGCGCAGTAGACTCTCGCAGCGGCACTTCCACCGAGAGAGTGGGCAGGCTAAAGCTGAACTCGCCGACCGGCAAGACGCTGTTAAGCTGCAGTTTTTGAATACACAGGGTACAGTGAGTCGTCGCCCCGTCGTCCAGATGTTCGAGGCTATGTGCCGGGGCGAGCACAGACAAGCAGAACAATACGGCACTAAGCCATATCGCCACTCCTCTTACTTTTGCTCTTACCGATATTGCCATGAGATCAACTGGAACCATTCAAATTCCGACCAAGTTTAGGGATAAGAGTGATGAAGTCAAGCCACAATTGACGCCCGCTCGAGCGGGAATGTAACAAAAGTTATTGGAAAATTTTACTTAGGCGCCACGCCAAAGCGTGGCCCACATCACGGCCAGATTGGCTAAAATTAAGTCTGACTTAAGTTAGTGACACTAAGATTATAGCCATAGTGGCTATCGGCTACCAACTCTTCCCATTCAAGGTTAAAGGAAATGCGCTCTATGAAGGAATTTTTTCGCGAAAATTTCAAAATGCTGTTCTGGACCACGATCTTTATCGTCGCCATCCTGGGCGGGATCTATTACGTCGAAGCGGCGCTCGAGGCCCAGGTTCAAGTCATAGATTAAGATGGCGAGCGCTAAGCCAAGATAAACCCGGCATCTTCTTAGCTGGCTTTCACCAGCCAGCTCATCTCAGCGATACTTCTGTCGCTGCTCGCTGTCATCCACCTCTTGCCTCGGCGGCGCTTGAATCACCTTGAGGTGATCCATCATGTGGCTCACCAGCAATATCATCACGGCAAATATCGCCACAGGCGTAGTCAGGTTGCGCCAGTCAGGCAAGAAATAGCCCAGGACCAGCATCAGCAGGCCTAGATAGAAGCCGAGTATTTTCAATCGCATCAATATGGCACTTCGCCCTAGCCAAGCCTCGCAGTGGGGGCATTGGATCTGCGCATCCAGCCCCTTGCCCCGTTGGGCATCGACCTGAGCGGCGGGAAACGAATGACTACAGTGAGGACAAAGCACAACAAACTCTCAAATAACGACAAAGAGTGCTAGTCTACCAGATTGAACCGCCGCGCGTTGTGAATTTACAGCGCAGATGGAACAGATTATGATCCAGCGATTAGCTAACACAGGACGGATAATATGTTACGCACCTTAGCCCTGGCGCTGGTGACTATGATGGCGCTAGCCCATCTTCCCGCCACCGCCGATGAAGCCCTCCAGACACCTCAGCCCCTGACCGAACTGACTCAACTGCAACAGACCATAGATTTAGACATCGCTAAACTTGGCAATACCAATGGTGAGATGAAGCAGTTCATCGAGTATCGCATCAAGGAACACGCCAATCAGGTCCATGACAAGTTCAAGGTGCTGATGAAGCAGCAACCGCTGGATAAGGCTGCACTTCTGCCGCTACTGCAGAAGCATCTGGCCTTCATCGATAAGGTGGCCGACTACTACGCCGCCGATATCGACCAATTTAAACAACAACTTGGCAGCGATAATGACACGGGTGTCATGTATAAGCTGGCCATGCGGGATCGTCAGCGCGACGAGATCCTCGGCGCTAAATACGAGACCCTCACCTGGCTAGATGAGCTAGGCGAAGACACTCAGGCCATCAAGACCCAACTCACAACCCAGCTACTCAGGCGCTCAGACATGCTCAACAGCCTGGTGCATTTCACCCAGGACAAGCTCAAGTTGGCCGTCGATGAGGCGGCTAAGGCGGGTAAGGATGTCACTGCCGAGCAGACCGCTCTGGTCACCAATCTCAACGAGCGACTCAGCCTCACCAGCGCCAGCCTGTCGGTGGCGATTGAGCTGCTTGACGCCCTGAGCCAGGACACCACAGTGCTAAAACAGACCCTGTTTAGCATCTCAGGGGATATCACCCAGGATGTGCTCAATGTCGACGTGGCCAGCAACCTGCTGGATCAGTGGTGGAACAAGGCTAAGAATCAGTTGCTGGATAACGGCCCAGGGCTGCTATTCAAGCTGTTTGTCTTCCTGCTGATCCTCTTTTTGGCCCACCTGGCGGGCAAGGCGGTGCAGCGCATCTTCAAGAAGATGGTCAGCAACTCTAAGCTGAAATTCAGCAAGCTGCTGCAAGACTTCTTCATCTCCCTGTCGGGTAAGACGGTATTTGCATTGGGTCTAATGATCGCCTTGTCTCAGCTGGGCTTCGAGCTTGGCCCACTACTGGCGGGCTTCGGCGTCGCGGGTGTCATCATAGGCTTCGCCCTACAAGATACCCTGTCCAACTTCGCCTCGGGCATGATGATCCTCATCTATCGCCCCTATGATGTGGGCGACCTGATCAACGCCGCGGGCGTCACCGGCAAGGTGAGCCAGATGAGCCTGGTCTCCACTACCATCAAGACCCTGGACAACCAGCGCCTGATCATCCCCAACAACAAGATCTGGGGTGATACCATCAACAACATCACGGTAGAGCATCAACGCCGCGTCGACATGACCTTCGGCATTGGCTATGGCGACAACATAGAACACGCCGAACAGGTGCTGCGCGGCATAGTCGAAGAGCATCCAAAGGTGCTCAAGCAACCAGAGCCGACGGTGAAGCTGCATCTGCTGGGCGAGTCTTCGGTGGATTTCGTGGTGCGCCCTTGGGTCAAGCCGGAAGATTACTGGGATGTGTACTGGGACATCACCCGCGCGGTGAAGATGCGCTTCGATCAGGAAAAGATCTCCATTCCTTTCCCACAGCGCGACGTGCATATCTATCAGACAGAAAAATAGTCGCTCACATAAAAACGCCTGCTATTGCAGGCGTTTTTTTATCTCACTAGGCCGATAACCCACCCGCCTTAGGCCAGTCCGGTGATCTCCCCCTGCTCATCGATATCGATATTAAGGTAGCCTGGGCGTATTCCCAGCCCCGGCATTGTCATCACCTGCCCCACCAGCGCCGTGATAAAGCCGGCGCCGGCATTGAGTTTCAGCTCGGCGATGGGTAACTCAAACCCCTGCGGTGCCCCCTTGAGCTTAGGATCATGGCTGACCGACATGGGCGTCTTGGCGATACACAGCGCCAGCTTATCGAATCCATGGCGTTGCAGCTGAGCCAGCTGGGCCTTAGCCTTTTCAGATAGGCTGATGCCTCCGGCGCCATAACCCGCCTCGGCGATGGTCAGCAACTTGGCCTCGATGGACTGCTTGGTCTCATAGAGATAACGGAACTGGCTCGGCTGCTCTGTGGCGCGCACCACGGCCTCGGCTAATGCCACGGCGCCCTCGGCGCCCAAAGAGAAGGCTTCGCAGACCTCACAGGCAAACACCCCCTCTTGCAGCACGCGGGCCTTGAGCCAGTCCAGCTCCTCCTGAGTATCCTCGGCGAAACGGTTAATCGACACCACCAGCGGCAGGCCATACTTGGCCACATTGTTGATGTGCCAGCTTAAGTTGGCATAGCCGGCGGCGAGCTTGTCCATCTCGCTTCCCGCCTGGGGATCATGGGACTTGAGCGCCTTAATCGTTACCACTAACACAGCCGCATCCGGCGCATTGCCCGACTGACGCGTCTTGATGTTACAGAATTTCTCGAAGCCCATGTCGGAGCCGAAGCCTCCTTCGGTCACCACGACATCCGCCAGCCTCAGGGCGATATCGTCGGCGATGACCGACGAGTTGCCGTGGGCGATATTGGCGAAGGGGCCGGCGTGGATCAGACAAGGGGCGCCGCTTAGCGTCTGCATGAGTGTCGGCGAGATGGCCTGACTCATGATGGCCGTCATGGCGCCAGCCACGCCGAGATCTTCGGCGCTGATATAGTCGCCCTGTTTATTCTGCGCCAGCACGATACGGCCGATGCGGGCACGCAGATCCTTAAGATCCCGGCTCAGCGCGAGAATCGCCATCAGCTCGGAGGCGGCGCTGATATCGAAGCCTCCCTGATGCACAGGGCCGTTGACCTCGCCCAGGCCAACCATGATGGTACGTAGGCTGCGCTCGTTCTGATCCACCACACGGCGCCATAAGATCTTCTCGGGATCGATATCCAAAGGTGCTAGCCCGGATTGCTCGAAAAAGGCATCACCGCCCAGGCGCTGCTCGTGATACAGGCGGGCATCGATGGCCGCTGCCGCCAAGTTATGGGCACTGGTCACCGCATGTATGTCACCGGTCAAGTGCAGATTCAGGTCTTCCATGGGCACCACCTGAGCCAGGCCACCACCGGCGGCGCCGCCCTTGATACCAAATACCGGGCCCATGCTAGGCTGGCGGATACAGACGCAGCTCTTCTTGCCTATCGCCTGTAAGCCCTGAGTCAGGCCTATGCTGGTGACCGTCTTGCCTTCGCCAAAGGGGGTCGGCGTGACTGCGGTGACTATCACTAACTTGCCTTGTTTGTTATCTTTAATTCGGTTTGTGATAGCCAGATCTACCTTAGCCTTGGTCCTGCCATAGGGGCTTAATTCATGGGGCAAGATCCCGAAGGCAGTGGCAATGTCTTCTATGGGTTGCAAGCTGGCTTGGCGTGAAATTTCGATGTCAGTCAGCATGTAGCGCTCCTACAATAAATAAGCATGAAAAAAGGCGAGCTGGTGCGAATATAGAGGAAATGGTGATCATTACAAACCTATTCATTGTCGCTGACGACATTAATTAAGGATTTATGAATCTAAATC